>JAYTHT010000288.1:0-1280 GCA_043732365.1 Novosphingobium sp.
CAAACGCAGCGCGGGATTGCGGCCACCGTGGATCAACTGATGGGTCTGGGCAAAAAATTCGACTTCGCGAATGCCGCCGCGCCCGCGTTTCAGGTCATAGCCCGGACCGATCGCCTGGCCCGCCGCATAATGATCGCGGATGCGTGTGGTCAACCGGCCGATTTCGGCAATCGCGCCAAAATCCAGGCTACGGCGCCACACAAACGGCCGGACCGTATCGAGAAACGCCTGACCTTGCATAATATCGCCCGCTGCGGCGCGCGCGCGGATATAGGCGGCACGTTCCCACGCGAGCGCGCTCGATTCATAATGCGTGATCGCGGCGGCAAAGGATAGCGCCGGCGGGGTGATTTCGGATTGCGGGCGCAGGCGCAGATCGACGCGGAACACGTACCCTTCGGCGGTGATCGTCGACAGCAGTTCGACCACGCGCCGCGCGACCATTTGCGCAGCTTCGGCCGGATCGTCGCGATCGCGTCGGGGCAGGGTTTCGGGATCGAACAGCGCGATCAGGTCGATGTCCGAGGAATAGTTCAATTCGCGCGCGCCCATTTTGCCGAGCGCGATGGCGGAAAACCCGACTGATGGCGCGTCGGGCACGCGGCGGCGGATCGCGGCGGCAATCGCCACATCGAGCGCACGGTCGGCAAAATCCGATAGAGTGCCGACCACTTGGGGCAGATCAAACGCGCCCGCCAGATCGGCGACCGCGACGACCAGGCTCAGCGCGAGGCGTTCGCGTCGCAGTGCCACGCCGACATCGTCGCTGCTCGCCCCGGCAATCCGCGCCAGCGCCAGAGCATCGTCCAGCCGCCCTGTGCCGAGCAAGTCCCCAATGTCCGGCCGCCGATCGAGCGCCCGTGCCAGGAACGGCGCGTGCGTGCGGGCGCGGTGCAACGCATCGGTCCAGTAGTACGTCATATCCGGTAAGCGACCCCCAGCCGATCCGCTTGTTCGAACAGGCGGCGGTCCTGCGTCCACAGTCGGCCGCCGATCGCCCGAGTACTCGCGAGCAAATGGGCATCGACCACCCCTATGCCCGATCCCGCCAATCCAGCCTCTTCGACAAAATCGAGCATCTCGCCTTGTGATACGTGCAGCGCCTGCGGAAGTTGTCCCAATAAGGTAACTGTCCGGCGCCAGTTGTGAAGATTGCCCATGGCCAACTCGGCGGTGACGAGCGGATGATGATGCAAATCACCGCTTATCAGCAACATGACAATCTGCGCATGTTCGCGACGAAAATGATCGATCCACACCGATGTATCGATGACAATCAC
>JAYTHT010000289.1:0-4579 GCA_043732365.1 Novosphingobium sp.
TACTTTGGGTGTCGCCGCCGAAACGGTGATTGGTGCGGCGACCAACAAGCTCAATACCAGTGAAAAAATGCGCATGGGGCCCCCGGGTAAGCATGTGCTCATCGCATGACGCCTGAATTTCGGCGGGTGGTCAAGCATTCACCCCATAACGCAACGAGACTGTACGCCGTGTGTTGCGCTGCAACCAACAAGGCGCTAGAGAGTTTTGCGCGCATAGGTATGCGGCCGAATGTAGCAGCGCGCGCGCCCGGCACCGGGCCAAAAGGGAAAGCACGGAAAAATTGGCTATGAACCACGCTGAACAGACCCAGATTATTGCAGCCGGTCATGGTTTTATCGCCGCGCTGGATCAGTCTGGCGGGTCCACGCCAAAGGCATTGAAAGGCTATGGCATCGCAGACGACGCCTGGTCGAACGAAAGCGAAATGTACGCGCTGATCCACGCAATGCGCGCAAGGATCATTTCCGCGCCTGCATTTGGCAGCGGCAAAATTATCGGTGCCATTTTGTTTGAACGCACGATGGACGGGCTGGTCGATGGTCAGCCGGTGCCCGCCGTGCTCAATGCCAAAGGCGTGGTTCCGTTCATCAAGATCGACAAAGGCCTGGAAGACGAAGCCGACGGCGTACAGATGATGAAACCGGTCACGGGGCTGGGCGAATTGTTGAACCGCGCCAAAGCGCTGGGCGTTTATGGCACCAAGGAACGCTCGGTGATCAATTCGGCAAATCCTGCCGGAATCGCCGCGATCGTCAAACAGCAGTTTGCGCTTGCTATGGAGGTGCTTGCCGCCGGTCTGATGCCGATCATCGAGCCTGAAGTGAACATCAAAAGCGACACCCGCGCCGATTGTGACGCGCTGCTGCTCAAGGAAATTCTGGTTGCGCTCGCTGGCTTGCCCACCGGTGTGCAAGTGATGCTGAAGCTGTCGCTACCGCTGGTGCCAGGCACATATGCGCCCTTGGTCGGCCATCCCGGTGTGCTGCGCGTGGTCGCGCTGTCGGGCGGGTACAAACGGGGCGAAGCTTGCGCCGAACTGGCCAAAAACGACGGGATCATCGCCAGTTTCAGCCGCGCTTTGCTCGATGACTTGCGCGTGGACATGACAGACGCGCAGTTCGATGCCGCTTTGAGCACCGCGATCGACGAAATCTATATCGGCTCGACCGTCAAAAGCGTGCCGGTCGCCGCATAAGTTGCCGATGAGGATGCGAATGGCGCGCCCCTTACCCTGGATCAACCGGGGGAGGGGCGTTTTGCTGCGTAGGATTTGCAAATCTTGCGGTTTGGTCTAGCGAGGCGCGCATGACCGCACCCGACTGCCAGCTTTACCTGATTTCGCCGCTCGACGTGTCAGGTTTGTTTCCCGACCGACTTGCCCGCGCGCTTGATGCCGGGCCCGTCGCGGCGTTCCAGTTCCGCGTCAAAGACATCGACGAACACGCCGCGGTGAAATTGGCCGTGCCGCTGCAGGACATCTGCGCGCGCCACGATGTGGCCTTTATCGTCAACGATTCGATCAGTCTGGCCAAACGCCTGGGCGCCGACGGCGTGCATCTGGGGCAGGACGACGGCGAAGTCGCCGACGCGCGCCAGCGACTGGGCAAAGAGGCGCAGATCGGCGTGGCGTGCAAGGACAGCCGTCATCTCGCGATGGAAGCGGGCGAGGCCGGCGCCGACTATGTTTCGTTTGGCGCATTCTATCCTTCAACCACCAAAGTCACCACGCATCAGGCTGATATCGAACTGCTATCCTGGTGGTCGGGCCTGTTCGAAATACCGGTGGTGGCGATTGGCGGGATCACGCCCGTCAATTGCGCGCCGCTGATCGCGGCAGGTGCCGATTTTCTGGCTGTCTGCAATGGTGTCTGGGGCGGCGATGAAGCCTTGGCGGTGGCCAATTTTGCCCGCGCGATTGCCAGCGTGCCCCGCTAGAGCGTGATGCGATAAAAACGAACCGCATCACGCTCTAAATCCGCGTTACTGGGCCACATCTTTGGCGTCGTTTTCCCGATCGGTGCCGGCTTCCAGCGCGCTCGCGTTGCTTTGGCGCACACACCGATTGGTAGTACGCTTACCCTTGGTATCGAGCGGGTGCAGGATGCCCTGACCCACCAGAATATATTTACGTGTGCGAAACGGCCCGGTGGTCATCACCAGATCATTACCGAGCAGCAGATAAGTGCCGACTTCGCCGTTGGTTGTTTGATAGCTCGAATCAGCGATCACGCGAAAGCTGTCAGGCAATAGCCGGGTTGGCGCGGTCGCCGCATCGCCCTTGGTCTCACACACCCAATAGCCTTTCAGCAACGTGCGCAGCAGTCCGCCGGGCGCTGCATGGGCGGTCATCGGCGCCATGGCCAGCAACAGCAGGATAAGTTCCGGGCGGATCATTTTCGGGCGGGCCAGTTTAGGGCGGGCCAGTTTAGGGCGGGCAGGCAAAGTGCGTTTCATGACTCGTGTCCGGTACCACATCGCAGCGACTTGTAGCAATCGGCGCCAGCGTCTAAGGGCAACGATCATATCCCGACAGGCAAGGTTCTTTCCATCATGAAGATCAGCGGCGTGGACATCCGTCCGGGCAATATCCTGGAATACGAAAAAGGCATCTGGAAAGTTGCCAAGACCCAGCATACCCAGCCCGGCAAGGGCGGCGCGTTCATGCAGGTCGAAATGAAAAACCTGATCGACGGGCGCAAAACCAACGTCCGTTTCCGATCGCAGGACACCGTCGAACGCGTCCGGCTCGACACCAAGGATTTCCAGTTCCTCTACGCCGAGGGCGATGATCTGGTGTTCATGGATGTTGAAAACTATGATCAGATTACCCTGCCTGCGGATTTGCTGGGCGATGCTGCGGCATTTTTGCAGGATGGCATGACCGTGCTGTTGGAAATGTATGACGAACGGCCGATTTCGGTGCAGTTGCCCGACCAGGTCGAGGCCGTGATCGTCGAAGCCGACGCCGTGGTAAAGGGCCAGACCGCTTCGTCGAGCTATAAACCCGCGATCCTCGATAACGGCGTGCGCGTGATGGTGCCGCCGCATATCGCCAGTGGCACGCGGATCATCGTCGACGTTTATGACCGCAGCTACGTCAGCAAGGTGGGCTGAACCGATGGCTGTCATTTCAGGCCTGGTTCGCGTGATGGAGCGCGCCGCCCGCAAGGCCGGCACGCGTCTGCGTCGCGATTTTGGCGAAGTCGAACATTTGCAGGTCAGCCGCAAGGGCCCGTCCGACTTTGTGTCAAAGGCGGACCAGCATGCCGAACGCACGATCTACGACGAATTGTTGCAGGCCCGGCCCGACTGGGGCTTTGTCATGGAAGAGGGTGGCCTGATCGAGGGCGACCCCAGGAAACCGCGCTGGATTGTCGATCCGCTCGATGGCACGACCAATTTCCTTCACGGCATTCCGCACTTTGCGATCTCGATCGCGGTGCAGGAACCGCTGCTGGATGGGTCGGGCTGGGGCGATGTGATCGCCGGGATCGTCTATCAACCGATCACCGATGAAAGCTTCTGGGCGGAAAAGGCGCGCGGGGCATGGTTGCAGGACCGGCGGTTGCGCGTTTCGGCGCGGCGTAACCTCGACGAATCGCTGATCGGCACGGGTATTCCGTTCTCGAATCGCGGCGATGCGGGGCAATGGATGCGAATCTATCAAGAACTGGGTCCGCGTGTTGCGGGTATCCGGCGCAATGGTGCGGCTTCGCTCGATCTTGCATGGGTTGCCGCCGGGCGGTTCGACGGGTTCTGGGAAACCGATTTGCAGATTTGGGATTCTGCCGCCGGTTGCCTGTTGGTGCGCGAGGCAGGCGGGTTCGTATCCGATTTCCGGGGCCGTTCGCTGCCGATCTGTGCCGAAAGCGTGCTTGCCGGTAACGACGCGCTCCATTCCCGCCTGCACAAGTTGCTGGCAGGGGCGCTGAAACCCGGTTGATCAACGCGGCGCGGTCGGCTAGCGGTCGACTGCGCCCGGGTATGCCCCTGTGGTGGAATGGTAGACGCGTCCGACTCAAAATCGGATGGAGAGATCCGTGCCAGTTCGAGTCTGGCCAGGGGCACCACATTGCGCAGGCGGGACGCGGACGACAATAGCAGGCAAGACCTGTGCGTATGTTGCCCAAAGGAACCGCATCCAACGTTATCAATTGATCGTATATGGTCTGGGTGTGGATTTTCCGCGCCCGGCTGTAACCGAACCATGATGCCCGGCGTAAGGCAATATGGTGGAGCAATGCAGCTCGCGCTCTTTTGATCAACGGTGGTATTTGTCATGCCTTTCGATCGACGTTCCATGATTGCCATGATGCTGGCAGGCACGGTTGCGGCCGCCACAAGCGCCGCTCGCGCTGCGGTCACATTCACGCTCACCGACGCGCAATGGCGCAAGAAATTGAGCCCGGAGGCGTATCAGGTGATGCGCCACGCGGGCACAGAGCGGCCTTTCACAAGTCCCTTGCTCAACGAGCATCGCACCGGGCAGTTCGCTTGCGCGGGCTGTGATTTGCCGCTGTTCGCCTCGCATACGAAATTTGAAAGCGGCACCGGTTGGCCCAGTTTCTGGCAACCGCT
>JAYTHT010000290.1:0-1279 GCA_043732365.1 Novosphingobium sp.
TCGGCGATTGCCTTGGCCTTGGCCTCTTCAGCCGCTGCTTTGGCCAATTCGGCTGCTGCGGCGCGTTCCGCCAGGCGGTCTGCCGCGCGCTGCGCCAGCGCAACCTCGCGCAGGCGCGCTTTTTCAATGCGGTCGGCCACCACGGCCGGATCGACGGGCGGTTTCGCTTTCAAACGTGCAAGTGCGCTTTCACGGGCCTTGGCGGCAGACGCCACACGATCCTGAAAACCCGGTTCCTTGTATCCTGCCATTGATGTGTACTTATGTCCTTTTGCAACCACGACCGCGTGGCTGTACGCGCGCAACCACCCTTTGCCTGATGATCGCGATGGGACCGCCTAGCACAAAGTGTTTGGGGATGCGAATACCATCAGGCATCTGGCAACGAGTGCAGTACAAACACGCGTGCGCGCCACTCGGCTGGCGAGTGGCGCGCAGCTTTTACCCATGTCTTATGCTGGCATTTCCACAAACCGGCCAAGAATTTGCCGGAAATGGCGCGCGCGCTCGAGATGCATCTGACGCCTTTCCGCGACTCTGCCTGCGGCCACGAGGTAACAACGATCAATCCGTCGCACCAGGCTGTCCCTGTTCCAGATCTGTCGACTCCAGACTTTGGTCATTGTGCAGCTCCCGCTGTGCTGAGCATGGGTTGTGATTATCGGACGTCAGCTTGCAGCTTTGCCGCCATGCGCCGCCGTGACGGCCGCTTCGAACTGGGCCTTGGTCATATTGATCGTCAAACCGTTGGTGCCCATGGCCAGCGAGTCGATCCGCAGGGTTGCCTTGCCTGCGGCACTCGCCACGACGAATTGCTGGGCGGTTACGCTTTCGACCGGTCCGATGCTGGTGCCGGCGTTGTCAAAGATGGTGTCACCGGCCTTTGGCGCAATCGCCTGTTCGGGCGCTGATGTTTGCGCCGTCGCGGCTGATGATGTTTGCGCCGCAGTGGCTGGTGGTGTTTCCTGCGCATACGCACCACACGGAATGGCCGTTAGTGCAGCAGAAACCGTCAGCGCAGCGGCATAATAAAGAGAATTTTTCATCACATTGCTCTCCGGTCTTAGCCCCCGGATATCTGAAAGTAGGTGACCATCGGCAAAGTTCCACGCCGATGCGACCAAGGCCTGTCTGGGCGCGACGAAATGCTTTGGCCGAGGGTATTATAGCGCCATCGTCTGCCCGGTGTGCGCCGCCGTGATGGCCAGATCGAGTATCGTCTGGACCATCACAATCTGATCGGGGGTGTTGGGCGGCGGCCCGCGTCCCAGACACGCCT
>JAYTHT010000291.1:0-1279 GCA_043732365.1 Novosphingobium sp.
TTCGAGCGTCATGTCCGCCATAATCCTGTCCCTCCAACTGGCCCGGTCATCCGGGTCCGCAAATCGTTACAACATCGCCTCGATCAAGACCGGGCCATGAGCCGCCAGGGCGCGTATCAATGCCGCGCGAAATTCCGCCGTAGTTACGACCCGCTCCGCCGGCACACCCATGCCCGCCGCGATCGCACACCAGTCCAGCCGGGGATGATTTAGGCTGAGCATCGACAGCGCTTTCGGGCCGGGGTTTTGCACACCGACCCGCCCCAGTTCGATATTGAGAATGGCGTATGACGCGTTGTTGAAAATCACGGTCACGACATCCAGTCGCTCGCGCGCCATCGTCCACAGCGCCTGGCACGTGTACATACCCGATCCATCGGCCTGCAACGCGATCACTTTGCGCCCGGGGCACGCAACTGCGGCGCCGGTTGCCAGTGGCAGGCCCTGGCCGATCGCGCCACCCGTGACGGTCAGCCAGTCATGCGGCGCGGCACCCGCCGTGGCGTCGAACAGCGGCGCCGCTGCAGTCAGCGCCTCGTCCGACACGATTGCGCCGGGCGGCATCAATTCGCACAGGACCGCGCCGATCGACACCGCGCTCAACCGTTCATCAGCCGGCAGCGCCGCGCGGGCCTGCACGCCCACCGGCTCGGCCGGGGCATTCAGCGCATCGGCCAGCGCGGTCAGCGCATGCAGCGCGTCTTCGCGCAAACCGGCCAACCGCACTGTATTGGCAGCGGGCGGTGACAGTTCACTCGGCTTGCCCGGGTAAGCAAAAAACGCGACCGGCGGCTCCATCCCGCACAGCACGATCGTGGCGTAAGGTTTCAGGAATTCGACCGCCAGCTCGCCAAAATAGGGCAATTTACCGACCGCAACACGCCCGGCGCCACGTTCCAGCCGCGCGCAAAACGTTTCGCAGATCAGCTTTGCGCCGGTGGCCGCTGCAATCCGGCCGGCCTGATACAGCGCATCGGCGCGCAATGCCCGTCCGCCGAGCAACAGGGCCACGGGTCCCTCGCTGGCGCGCATTGCGACAGCCGTTGCCGCAATCACCACATCGGGTGCGCGCGGGACAGGCGCCAACGGACGCGGCGCGACCGGCGCGGCGCCCTCGCCCCAGGCATGGTCGGCGGGCACGATCACTGTCACCACTTTGCCGGGATAATCCATTGCCGTCGCAAATGCTTCGGCCCCGGCCTGGGCCAGATCGCGCGGGCTTTGCGACACGCGCACCCAATCGGACATCGGACGCGCCACGCCTGCCGCATCGGATGTC
>JAYTHT010000292.1:0-1278 GCA_043732365.1 Novosphingobium sp.
GCTTTCCCCGCATCACCCACCTTGGGATTTTCTTCTTTGCTTTGGTCGTTTCCGGCGGGCTTGGGATGTGCCAGGCCTTCTACCAGGCCAGGGCTGCCAAATGTTGCCGACGGTGTCTCTGGCGCATAAGCAATGTCGAGCCGCTGCGCCGCGTCACGCGCACTTTCGAAGCTGTCGGCGACAACCAGTGCAACGATCTGCCCGGCGTGAAAAATGCGATCCGAGGCCAGCGGAGCGATGCTGCTGCCCATATAGCCTTTGGCCGAGAACGTGTTGCCCGGCTTGATCGCGTCGCCGACATTGCGGAAAGTCAGGATTTCGATCACGCCAGGCACCGCGCGGGCAGCGGTTTCGTCAATGCTGGTGATCCGCCCCAGGGCGATCGCGCTGGTGCGCAGATAGGCGTAAGTATCGTCGCGTTCGCCGATGTCCGAGCCGTAGCGCGCCGCGCCGGTGACTTTCACCCGGCCATCAATGCGCGACGTCGCAGTGCCGATAGCGGCTCCGGTCGCATGGCCCGTCATATTTGCATACTCCCGGCCTGCAACAACGCGCGCACCAGCATCCGAAGGCCCAGTTCGACTTTGGCAGCGTTTCCTGGCCGTGGCCGGGCGGTTGCAAAAGCGGCCTGCGCGGCGGCCAATGCACTGTTGCGAGTCAAAGTCTGACCCGTCAGAACGGCTTCGGCGTCCTTTGCCCGCCATGGGCGATAGGCCAGGCCACCCAGCGCGATCCGCGCCGTGCGGACACGGTTGCCGTCGAGTTCCAGCGCTACTGCCGCGCTTGCGAGCGCAAATGCATAGGATTCGCGATCGCGAATTTTCAGATATAACGAACGACGCGTCCATGGTCCGGCGGGGATGGAAAAACCGGTAATCAGTTCGCCCGGCTGCAGCGTTGTTTCAATCTCGGGTCGTTCCGCGTCGTGGTACAACTGGTCGATCGGAACAATGCGTGGGCCCTGCCCCCCGAGTGTTTCGACAGTCGCGCCAAGCGCTGTCAATGCAACCGCGAAATCACCGGGATAGGCTGCGATGCAGCGGTCGCTCACCCCAAGCACAGCGTGCTTGCGGTTAACCCCATCGAGCGCGGCGCAGCCGGTGCCGGGCGCGCGTTTGTTGCATGACTGCCATACCGGATCGCGGAAATACTGGCAGCGGGTGCGTTGGAGCACATTGCCGCCCAGGCTGGCCATGACGCGCAGTTGGGGCGAAGCGGCGAGCGCGAGACTTTGCGCAATCACCGGGTAATCGTGCAGCACTTGCGGATCGCGTGCAG
>JAYTHT010000293.1:0-1278 GCA_043732365.1 Novosphingobium sp.
CAGGGCTGGCCAGGCGTGCCACGCCGCTTGATTTGCCGGGCCTGTCAGAGCCGGAAACCGTGCGCCATTACACCCGGCTGTCGCGGCAGAACTATGCGATCGACCTTGGGCTGTTTCCGCTGGGATCGTGCACGATGAAGCACAATCCGCGCCTGAATGAAAAAGTCGCGCGGATGCCTGGCTTTGCCGCGGTCCATCCGTTGCAACCGCAATCGAGCGTCGGGGGCGCGCTGACCGTGATTGCCGAGCTGGCCGACTGGCTGGTGCAATTGACCGGAATGGCCGCCGTGGCGATGACGCCAAAGGCGGGCGCGCATGGCGAATTGTGCGGTTTGCTGGCGATCCGCGCCGCGCTGGAGGCGCGCGGTGATGCCGCGACGCGCACAGTGATCCTGGTACCCGAAAGCGCGCATGGCACCAATCCAGCGACCGCCGCATTTGCCGGGTTTGGCGTTGCGACGATTCCTGCCGGCGCCGATGGGCGCGTCGATCTGGCTGCGCTGACTGCGCGGCTCGGGCCGGATGTGGCGGGCGTGATGATTACCAATCCTAACACCTGCGGGCTGTTTGAGCGCGATATGAAAGCGATTGCCGACGCGGTTCATGCCGCTGGCGGATACGTTTATTGCGATGGCGCCAATTTCAACGCGATCGTTGGCCGGGTGCGCCCCGGCGACCTGGGCGTCGATGCGATGCATATCAACTTGCACAAGACGTTTTCCACGCCGCATGGCGGTGGTGGGCCCGGCGCCGGACCGGTGGTGCTGTCGGCAGCGCTCGCACCCTTTGCGCCGCTGCCGCATGTGGTGCGCGACGCGGATGGCCGGCCCAGATTGATCGAACATGCCGCAGAATTGCCCACCGCATTTGGCCGGATGTGCGCGTTTCACGGGCAAATGGGAATGTTCACGCGCGCATTGGCTTATATCCTGACGCATGGTGCCGACGGCTTGCGGCAGGTTTCGGGCGATGCGGTGCTGAATGCCAATTATGTCCTGGCGCAGTTGCGCGATGTGCTCGATGCGCCGTTTGCCGCGACCGGGCCATGCATGCACGAGGCGTTGTTCAGCGATCACGGATTTGCCGATGGGTTTTCGACGATCGACCTTGCCAAAGGCCTGATCGACGAAGGCTTTCACCCGATGACGGTCTATTTTCCGCTGGTGGTCCATGGCGCGATGCTGATCGAGCCGACCGAAACCGAAAGCCGGGCCGGGCTCGACCAGTTCATCATGGCGATGCGCAGTCTGGCCGAACGGGCGCGGGCAGGCGATCCGG
>JAYTHT010000294.1:0-4570 GCA_043732365.1 Novosphingobium sp.
GCCTCGACAACATGCGCATTGGTCACGATCATGTCGGGCGCGACCGCAAAGCCCGACCCGTGGCCGAGCATCGACACCCCGGTCCAGCCATTGCGCACCAGCACGACGCGCACGACGCCCCGGCTGGCGGCGGCAATATCGGCAGGCTCTGCAGATGCCGCGTGCGTCAGGCCGAACCCGAGGCCAAGCATGGCGGCCAGCGCGATGAACAGTTGGAACAGGCGGATGAAGCGAAATGATGACATGGCGCCGCTCTTGCCCGTACCAGGTTTTGATCGCAAGGCGCGGGATGCATTGTCATGACGCTGCGGGCAAAAGGATGGCGTAAGCAGGACCGATGGAGCGCCCGATGGCCGAACATGCCGACATATCCGGACAAGCCCGGATACCCGATCAAGTAGCGACCGATGAGCAGGCCTGGGCCGCTGTCCAGGCGCGCGATCGCGGATTTGACGGGCGGTTCGTCACCGGCGTGCTGACCACCAGGATATATTGCCGACCGTCGTGCGCGGCGCGCCACCCACGGCGCGAAAATGTGCGGTTTTTCAGCGATGGTGCGGGTGCCCGGGCGCAGGGCCTGCGTGCTTGCTTGCGCTGCCGCCCCGACGATCTGGCGCGCGACGAGCGCGCGATCCTGGCCGCGATTACCGCGATTCGCGATGCGCAGGCGGCTCAATCACTGGCAGGGCTGTCACTGGCAAAGTTGTCACTGGCCGATCTGGCGCAAGCCGCCGGATACAGCCCAACGCATTTTCAACGCCTGTTTACGCGCCGCACCGGCCTGTCGCCCGCCGCCTATGCCCGTGCCTTGCGCGCCGAACGCATGACGCAGACCTTGAGCGACGCCCGGTCGGTGACACAGGCTATTTATGACGCGGGTTTTTCCGGCCCGTCGCGGTTTTATGCCGCCAGCGGGGGGAGATTGGGCATGACAGCATCGGCATGGGTCGACGGCGGGCGCGGCGCGGTCATCCATTGGGCGGTCGTGCCGACCAGCATGGGCCTGATGCTGGTCGCGGCGACCGACAAGGGTGTGTGCCGGTTGTCCTTTGCCGAAGATGGCGCTGCGCTCGCCGCGCGGTTTCCCAAGGCGACCCTGTGCGAAGGCGGCGACGCCTTTGCCGCGCTGCTGGCCCAGGTGGTCGCGGCGGTCGAATCGCCCGGCACTGGCGATCACATCCCGATCGATGTGCGCGGCACCGTGTTTCAAGAGGCGGTGTGGCGCGCGCTGCGCAGTATTCCACCGGGCGAAACGCGCAGCTATGCGGCGATTGCGGCCAGCATCGGTCATCCCCGGGCCGTGCGCGCAGCGGGCAGTGCCAACGGCGCGAATCACGTCGCCGTGTTGATCCCCTGCCACCGCGTAATCCGCGCCGACGGCAACCTGGGCGGCTATGCCTATGGCCTGAACATCAAACGCGAATTGCTGGCGCGCGAAGGGGTTGGACCATGAATGCGGCCAGATCCGTGCATCGACCGATGGGCACCTGATCCGCGAAATCATGAGTCGCAAAGGGCTTAACTGTCCGGCTAATTTGCGATACCTTGTCCAGGACAGCAAAACTTGGAATGGGGAAAACACCATGGCCGTGATCGAACTTGAGCCCGGCCTGCCGCCTACGCTTGGCGCGGCTTTTGCGCATATGGGCACAATCACCGCGCCCACGATCGCCGATTTCAAAATGATGGTGCTGGTCGAGGCTGCCGGCGAAACGCTGTATCAAAACACCGCCAAAGGCACCGACAATGCCGGGGTAATCGATCTGCTCCACGCCAATGGCGCCGAAGAAATGAAGCATGCCCGCCGCGTCTCAGAAGTGATTCGGGTGTTGGGCGGCGGTGATTTCCCCGCGCCGGTGGCCGCAGAAAACCCCTATCTGATCGGCAAAACGCTCCCATTTTCTGCGGTCACGCCCGAAGGTTTGCGCAAATTGGCCGCAGGCGAATTCAACGGTGAAGCAATGTACGAAGGCTGGGCCGCCACCATCGACAATGCGCCGGCCGCCGAACTGTTGCGCGCCAACGGCCGCGAAGAAAGCGACCACGGCAACCGGCTGCTTCAGGCGGCCCTGTTGCTGGAAGTCTAGTTGCTGGACCCCTGGTTGCCAGAGGCCTGATCACGCGCCCATCCGGGCGCTGCAGGTTCCAGCGTAACCAAAAACGCGTCAGCGCTGGCCAGCGTGTCGGCACGCTTGTCCTCGCTCATCCGCCGCCATGTGGCATAGGCGGTCGCCAGCCGCGGATTGCGCGCCAGGCGGTCGGCGTTGCGGTCCAGGAAATGCCAGTACAGTGCGTTGAACGGGCAGGCCGAGGCACCGGTTTTCTGTTTCACGGCATAAGCGCAATCACCGCAATAATCGCTCATCCGCGAAATATAGGCACCACTGGCGGCATACGGTTTTGACGCCAGCCGTCCGCCATCGGCGTACAACGCCATGCCCGCCACATTGGGCAATTCGACCCATTCATACGCATCGGCATAGACCGCCAGAAACCAGTCGGCGACCTGGCCCGGATCGAGCCCCGCCAGCAGCGCGAAATTGCCCATCACCATCAACCGCTGAATATGGTGGGCATAAGCACTATCGCGCGTCGCGCGCACGGTCTGCGCAATACAGCGCATCGGTGTGTCGCCGGTCCACCAGAATTCGGGAACGGGCCGCGTGGCTGACAGCGCATTGGCCGTGGCCATGCCCGGCATATCGAGCCAATACATGCCCCGCATATATTCTCGCCAGCCAATAATCTGCCTGACAAACCCTTCGACCGCTGCCAAAGGCGCCCGCCCGGCGTGGTATTCTGCCTCTGCCTGCCGACACACTTCGACCGGATCGAGCAACCCGCAATTGAGCGCGGGCGAAATCAGCGCGTGAAACATCGTGTCATGGTCGGCCAGCATCGCATCCTGCCATGCGCCAAACAGCGGCAACCGCTCGGCCAGAAATCGATCGAACAGAACTTGCGCATCGGCGCGCGTGACCGGCCAGCCAAACCGATCCAGACTGCCAAAATGATGCCCGAACCGGGCGCGTACCAGTTTGATCACATCGCGCGTGATCGCATCGGGCGCAAATGTCGCTGGCGCCGGGGGGGCCAGGTCCGGCGAAGGCCCGGCGCGGTTATCCGCGTCGAAATTCCACCGCCCGCCCGACGGCTGATCCCCATCCATCAACAGCCCGGTCCGGCGCCGCATATCGCGATAAAACCATTCCATGCGTAATTCACGGCGCCCCGCCGCCCACGCAAAGAAATCGGGCAGCGGACACACAAACCGCGTGTCGCCCAGGACCCGCACGCGCAGTCCGGTGGCATCGCCCCAGCCGTCCATCATTTGCCGCACCCGCCATTCGCCGGGCTCAGTCACCTGAATCCCGCGCGCGCCATGGCGCAGGGCCGCGCGCACGACTTCGCCGGTAAATGATCCGGTGTTGGCGGGATCATCGAGCGCGACATAATCGACCCGCCATCCCGCACCGCGCAATTCGTCGGCGAAATGTCGCATTGCCGACAGGATCAGTGCAATCTTTGCCTGATGATGGCGGACATAGCCGGTTTCGGCGGCGACCTCCATTATCAGCACCACGGTATCGCCGGGCGTGCGATCGGCCAGGCTGGAAATCGCGGGCGACAATTGGTCGCCCAGGATTGGGACGAGGATCGGTGGGGCGAGAACTGGCGGGACGGTAGTTGGGGGTTGCGTCATGCAAAAACCCCTTGCGCAGGGGCGATGAACGTTCAACCTGTCCTTCAGGTTCGGGTCAGCGGCATTTTGAAGATGAACGCGCTTTCGTTTGCGTCCGAAGTCGCCGTTGGCCTGCCGCCGTGTTCGCAATTCATCCCGACCGTGCCCGACTACGGCTGGGTCTCAATATGGTCGCCCTTTTGCACCAGGCCGGAAATCGTCCGGGTGAATGTCGCGCTGGTATGGCCGATCGAGCCAGCGATGCTGAACCCCGCCAACGACCGCCCGGTCCTCCCCCAATCGGAGAGCGGAGTGCGTGTCACACAAAGCTGTAGGGATCGATATCCACAGCAACACGCACGCCTTGCGGGAATTTCAGCGTACCCAGCCAGTCGCGCAGCACGGTTTGCAGATCGCTCGACCGGCGGGCATTGACCAGCAGGCGGTAACGATGGCGCCCGCGCAACAACGACAATGGCGCAGGCGCAGGCCCCATGATCGCAACGTCATCCAGCATTGGCCGCGTGCCGCCGATCGCGCGTGCGGCCTGTTTGGCCTCGGCTTCGTCTTCGCTCGACACAATGATTGCGGCCCAGCGGCCAAAGGGCGGCGCGCCCGCGTCACGGCGCGCCTCGGTTTCGGCGGCGTAGAATGCATCCCTGTCGCCGCTCGCCAGCGCGGCGATCACCGCGGCATCGGGATGGCGGGTCTGCAACAGCACTTCGCCGGGTTTCTCGCCGCGTCCGGCGCGGCCTGCGACCTGGGCGATTTGCTGATAGGTGCGTTCGGCGGCGCGCAAATCGCCGCCTTCCAGCCCCATGTCCGCGTCGATCACGCCCACCAGTGTCAGGTTGGGGAAATGGAATCCTTTAGTTACCAATTGCGTGC
>JAYTHT010000295.1:0-1276 GCA_043732365.1 Novosphingobium sp.
TGGGTATCGACCACCTTAAGCGTCGCGCGGACGAATTGCATGAATTCAACCCGATGCTCGGGCATCGCGGATGCCGGTTGGGCATTACGTTCCCTGAAATCTATGCGATGCAAGCGCGCGCGATTTTTGAGGCCGCGCTCGATGTCGCGGCCAAATCGGGCGAGAAGGTCGTGCCGGAAATCATGATTCCCCTGGTCGCGACGAAGAAGGAACTGCAGATCCTGCGCGCATTGGTTGACAAAGTGGCCGGCGAAGTCTTTGCCGAACGCGGCAGCCACCTCGATTATATGGTCGGCACCATGATCGAACTGCCGCGCGCCGCGCTGATGGCGCACGAGATCGCCGAGGAAGCCAAATTCTTTTCTTTTGGAACCAACGACCTGACCCAGACGACGCTCGGGGTCAGCCGCGACGACGCTGCACGGTTCCTCAATCCCTATGTGGAAAAAGGGATCTATCCGCGCGACCCGTTCGTCAGCCTGGACATCGAAGGCGTTGGCCAATTGGTCGAAATCGCGGTCGAGCGCGGACGCAAGACCCGGCCCGATATCAAGCTGGGCATTTGCGGCGAACATGGTGGCGATCCGGCCTCGATCGCGTTCTGCGAAAAAGTCGGGCTCGATTACGTGTCGGCCAGTCCCTACCGCGTGCCGATCGCGCGTTTGGCTGCGGCGCAGGCGGCATTGGGGTGACTGAGCGTGGTGCGATAAGAGGCCGGAGGCCTTACTTCTGCAACACCACAAACCCGGCGAATATCAGAATTTGGGTGGTTTGAGCGCCCGCGCCCAGCCGGACAGCGTCAGAATCTCGAATGTTTCGGTCACGCGGCCATCCTCGGCCTGTGCGGCAAAGGCCATATCCGCGCGCGCCAGAGCCGCTTTGCCCAAAGGCGCGCCGCCGCGTGCGAGACACGCGGACAGGCCCTGCGCGCGCAGATCGCCGACCAATCGGGCGAGCGTGCGATAACTGGCGCGCACGCTGTGGCTATCGACCACCGGGTCGGCAAAGCCTGCGCGTTGCAGCAATTGCCCGCCAGCGCGCACGTCGATTTGCGGATGCAGGCGCGGGGCGGGCCTGTCGCCGTCGGCCGCCAACATGATCGCGCGCATCGCGGGCAAGCTGCCTGCGCCGGATATGGCGATAATCGCGAGGCCCTCTGGTGCCAGTGCGCGGCGCAAATGGATCAGCGCGCCGGGCAAATCGTTGACCGTATCGAGCGTGCCCAGGCTGACGATCAAGTCAAAACCCTGGTCAAAGGGCAGGGGCCGTTCCTCAT
>JAYTHT010000296.1:0-14101 GCA_043732365.1 Novosphingobium sp.
GAACCATCAGCCTGCCCGGTTTGCTCCGAAGCGGGACGTGATTCGAAAACTTTGTCGACCAGGCCAAAGGTAAGCGCCTCATCGGCCTCAAGGAACGTATCGCGATCGAGCGCGCGTTCAATTTCCTCTAGCGACCGGCCAGTATATTTTACGTACAGATCGTTCATGCGTTTGCGGATGCGCAGGATTTCGCGCGCCTGGATCTCGATATCCGACGCCATGCCGCGCGCCCCGCCCGAGGGCTGATGCACCATAATCCGCGCATTGGGCAGCGCAACGCGCAGGCCCGGTTCACCCGCGCACAGCAGGAAACTGCCCATCGAGCATGCCTGACCCATGCACACCGTCGACACGCGCGGCCGGATGTATTTCATGGTGTCGTGGATCGCCATGCCCGCTGTCACCGCGCCGCCAGGCGAGTTGATGTACATCGAGATATCTTTCGACGGGTTTTCCGATTCGAGGAACAGCAATTGCGCCACGATAACCGAGGCCATGTTGTCCTCGATCTCACCCGTGATAAAGATGATCCGTTCGCGCAGCAGGCGCGAAAAAATATCGAAGCTACGTTCGCCCCGGCTCGATTGCTCGACGACGACCGGAATCAGAGCCCCGGTTACCGGGTCCTGGGAGAATTTGCCTTGGGCGCCAGACGCACCAAACAGGTCGAGCATGGATATCCTCATTCAATGATTTGCGACCCTATGTCGCGTGCCAGAGCGCGATGTTCAAGGGCGTTATCCCACACTTGCGCACAATTTGCGGGGTATAGCCTAAACGACCCCTTGCCGTGGCGTCCAAAAACCGCACAGTCGGGACCAATCGACGGCTTTTTGGGGAACGACTGCCATGCATCAGAATACCACGCGCGGACTGCTGATGGCCGCTGCCGCGCTCGCCGGGACCCCCGCGCATGCCGAAGAATCGGTAGAATTCTATCTTTCGCGGATTGCCGCGCTCAACCATGCCGGACCCCACCTGAACGCGGTCATCGCTGTCAACCCCGACGCGGCCCACGCTGCCGAGGCGGCGCGCAAAATGTCCGGCCCGCTGGCGGGCAAGCCAATCCTGATCAAGGACAATATCGAATCGATCGAGCCACTGGCCACCACCGCAGGCAGTCTGGCGCTGGCAACCAATGTCACCGGCCGCGACGCGCCGCTGGTCGCCCGGTTGCGCGCGGCCGGCGTCGTCATTCTGGGCAAGTCCAACTTGTCCGAATGGGCCAACATCCGATCAAGCTTTTCATCGAGCGGGTGGAGCGCGACAGGCGGCCAGACGCGCAACCCCCATGCCACCGACAGGTCTCCTTGCGGTTCGTCATCAGGCAGCGGCGCGGGGGTCGCGGCAGGCCTGGCCTGGGCAGCGATCGGCACCGAGACCGATGGATCGATCACCTGTCCCGCATCGATGAACGGTGTCGTCGGGTTCAAGCCCACCGTCGGGCTGGTCAGCCGCACGCATGTCGTGCCGATCAGCCACAGCCAGGACACCGCCGGGCCGATTGCGCGCACTGTTCATGACGCTGCGCTGCTGCTGACCGCGATGGCCGGCAGCGATGCCGCCGATCCGGCAACGGCAATGGCCGATGCGCACAAGACCGACTATGTCGCGGCGCTGGCGGGCGCGAGCCTGAAAGGCGTACGTATCGGCGTGCTGCGCAAGGCGGTCGGCCAGGATGCCAAAGTCCAGGCGTTGTTCAACCATGCGCTTCAGGACCTGAAAGCGGCGGGCGCTGACCTGGTCGAGATCGACCATGATAGCGATCCGGCGATGGGCCGCGACGAATTGACCGTGATGCTGTATGAATTGCGCGTCGATCTGGGCGCCTATCTCGCCGGGCTGCCGGGCAAAGTCGAGGTGCGCAGCCTGGCCGATGTGATTGCGTTCAATACCGCCCACGCCGATGCCGAAATGCGCTGGTTTGGGCAGGACTTGTTCGAAAAGGCGCAAACGCTGACTGACGAAGCGGCGTACAAGGCGGCGCGCGCCAATTCGTTGCGGCTCGCGGGCAAAGACGGGATCGACCGTTTGATTGCCCAAAACCATGTTGCGCTGTTGATTGCGCCGACATCGGGGCCCAGTTGGCCGATCGATCAGGTGTCGGGCGATCATGGGCTGGAGGTCGGCGCGGGCAATCTGCCGGCGATTGCGGGCTATCCACACCTGACTGTGCCGATGGGCGCAATCGAGGGCTTGCCGGTCGGGCTGTCGTTTATCGGCACCGCGTGGGATGATGCGCATGTGCTTGCCGCCGGGGCTGCGTATGAACGTGCACGCAGCGCGCCGCTGGCCAAACCGACATATGAGCCCTGGCGCGAACGCGCCATGCCATAGCGCCGCGAACGCGCGGCTGAAATCTTTGGTCAGGTCGGCACCAAAAAACTGGGGGAGCCGAAGCTCCCCCAGAACCAGATGACGATTGCTTCAGAATTCAGAATTTCACCGTAGCGCGGACATACAAGAAGCCGCCGTTCATGCCGAACGGCCCGCCGTTGCGCGCATAGACCTGCCCATCAGGGCCGCCCCCGGTGATCGGATAGATCGTCTGCGAGCTCGCATTGAGCTTGTCGGGGAAGGTGTTGAACAGGTTGTTCGCACCTAGGGACAGTGCAAACTGCGAAGCAAAGGTGTAAGTGATATCAAGGTCAGTCGTCGCCTTGGCCCCAAATACCTGCAGCGAGCCGCCATTGGATCCGGCTGTGCCGGCAGCATTGCCGTAGTCAACCGCATCGCTCCACGAACCATAGTAGTTTTCGCGCAGCGTCAGCGACAGTTTGCTGTGGGTATAGTTGGCGCTGAAGTGGGCCACATCGTGAGGCGCAAGATTGCGGATGACCGAAATCTGCGCGCCATTGACCACGTTGGCATTGGCCGAAGTCACAGAGTTCTGGTTGTGGTTGTACGCCAGTGTCAGGTTGAGCCGACCGTCCGCCAGCGCCGTGCCATAGCTTGCCACGACATCGACACCGCGAGTCAACGTATTCAGACCATTGGTGAAATAGCTGACGTTGCCGTTAAGGCCGACAGCCGCCAGCCCCGGACTGGCGATAAGGTCGGCCGAGGTGATCGTGTACGGTTCGGACACGAAAATTCGGTTGCGCACTTTGATGTTGTAGTAATCGATGGTGAGCGACAGAGCGCTGATCGGCTTGGCAGTGAAGCCCACACCGAAGTTGGTCGACTTTTCCGGGGTCAACGGCTTGGCGCCGTAATATCGCGAAGCGGCGCTATCGACCGGGAACGTGCCCGTCTGGATCGAATTGCCGCCAATGAAATTGGTGGTCAACGTCGAGTTGTGCTCCTGACCGGGCGAAGGCGCGTGGAACCCGGTGCCCACGGTGCCGCGAATGGCAAAGCCGGGGATGAATTCATAGCGGGTGTTGATTTTGCCCACGGTGGCCGAACCGAAAGTGTTATAATGTTCGTAACGCCCTGCGGTACCGATCGTCCAGTTGGACGTGATATCGGTTTCAGCACCGCCATAGACCGCTACGTTGCTCTGGCTCCAGCTACCGGCCTGGCTGGGACTGACCCCACCATAACCCGATGCGCCGCCCTGCGCATAGGCCTGGAAATCCGACACGCCGAGCTGATAGGTTTCCTTGCGGTATTCAAGCCCGCCCGACAGCGTGATCGGCTTGGCAAAACCGACTTCGACCGGATACGTCAGATCGAGGTTGGCGTTGGTTTCCTTCTGGGCCTGACGCCCGAAGTTGAATTTGGTCTGCGTTGCGGTGTTGTACGGCGCATTTGATGCAGGATTGTTCGGGCTGAACGCGGTGTTGAGCGAATTGTACATCGACAGGTCTAGCGAGTTCCTGCTTGCCGAAACCGACACATCGTAGGTCAGTTGGCCCGCATTGCCCCTGATGCCCGCGACACCGTAAAGTTCTTCGACCACACCGACGAACACGGGGGTGAAACCGGCAGGGTAGAGATTGTGGAAATAAGGATCCTGCGTGGTGGCGCAGCCGTTGGCGTCCTTGCCGGGCGTCGCGTTGTAATTGAGGAAATTGCGCGCGCAAAGAACGAGATCACCGGGGGCATACCCCGACTGTAGCTTCGCACCCGTGGGATCGAGCACGGCATCGGTCGATGCGCGATAATTGAAACTTTCCTCGGTGTGGCTGTGCGACGCATTGCCGATCACATAGAATTTCGCGTTGTCCGAAATATCGAGTGCGGAATTGAGCAACACCTTCCAGCCATGCGTGGGCGAATTGCCCCAGACTTGAGCCGGAAGCGGATAATATGGCAGCGAACCTGCCTGACCCGGATTTTGCGCGGCAAACGCGAGTGCCGTTGGGCGAGTCTGTCCGCGGCTGGTCTGGCCATCGTCGTTGTATTCGCCCGACAGGTTGGCAAAGCCGACTTGGCCCAGCTTGAATCCGGCGTTGGCCGCAATCTGGTAGCTCTTGCCGTCACCGTGGTCGTAAAACTGGCCGTACCGGCCCTGGACTTCGACGCCGTGGTCGTTGTCGCGCAAACCATAGTTCATCACACCGGCAATTGCGTCCGACCCATATTGTGCCGTCGCGCCATCACGCAGCACTTCCAGGTTCTTGATGGCAATGGTGGGGATCGAACCGATATCCGACCCTTGCGAGCCATAGCCAAGTCCGGTGTCACCGCCCGAATAGACCTGCACCAGTGCCGAACGGTTTAACCGCTTGCCATTGAGCATGACCAGTGTTTCGTCTGCCGGCAGGCCACGCAGCGAGGGGGAGTGGACGAAACTCGAAGCATCGGAAATCGCGTTTTGTGGCACGTAGAGCGATGGCACGACATTCTTGATTACGTCGAGCAGGTTTGAGGCGCCCTGGGTGCCCAGTTCCTTGCTGCTGATGATGTCGATCGGTGAGGCTGAGCTGGTCGATGTGCGGTCGGTGCGGCGCGTGCCGAGCACCACGATCTGCGAAGCGCCGTCATCAGCTGTAGCCGTGGTCGCAGCTGGAGCGGCAGGCGCAGCCTGAGCCAACACTTCTCCGGCGATCCCGAACGAACTGATACATGTCCCAACCGCCAGCGCGGCCTTTATAAGGCGCGTGCTATTTGATAGTCTTGTCATTTCTATCCCCAATTACTATTAAATATATGCGAAAACTGGCGCCCCCGGCCAGCTATCTATCCGCAGTCAATTAAGTTGACGGTTTTGACAGTCAAGCTGCCGCCAGTGCAAACGATGTCATGCTTTCATTTTTGCAACGCATTTGTCTCAAAAATGCAACACTCGGGTCTTTTCCTCCCAGGCCGCGTTGGCAAAGGTTTGCAGCCATAGTCTTGCGGCGGCGAGATCGAGGAATCTCTCGAATGACAGGACTGTCTTGTCACAGCGCATTGCGAGGCGGTCGCGGTTCTTGTCGCGGCGACAGTCGGGACCGGCTGGCATTTTTCGGTTTGAGCGGAGCGGGATGACGGGCAGAATGCTGCCCAAAATCAGGTTTTCGCAGAATCTGTCGCCGTCATCGCCCTTGCCAGCAAGCAGTCCCTTTGACGTCGGGTGAGGCAAATCCATCGGGTCGTCTGCGGCGGTATGAGCCGATGCCTCGCCACCACTCAGACTGCACCGATGGTCACGTCGGCATTGGTAAAGTGCCCTGCCGCACGCGATCCCGTAACGCCAGAAGCGCGACAATCAGCGCCTCCATCGCGCGTATTCGCGCTTCGGCGCGGCCAGCATGATCAGGTCTTCGATGGGTGGGCGCGGGCGCGCCACCATTGATCGCAAGCATGTCAATGGCGGGCGCAAGCACTGTGGCAGCGGCGCGGGTTTTGCTGGCATGGCGATTGCATACCGTAGACATCGATGCCCCCCATTGGATTTCGCGGTTGACGCAACTGCCTCACGCCGTGATTCGCGGTGGCAATTCGCAAGAGCACTAAGGGTCATTTACGGAATACAGAGAGGCACATATGGAGAAGGGACGATCCTTGCGGATCGCCCCCTGTCTGAACTTGGTCTTGACGACGCTGTTTATTCGGCAGGCGTAACAGCCTTCTTTTTAGGCGCGGCCTTCTTCTTGGGCTCGGCAGGCGCATCCTCGGCGGGTGCAGTTTCAGCAGCAGGCGCCGCTTCGACTGGCGCTTTGGCAGCGGCCTTCTTCTTGGGCGCGGCTGGCGCGTCTTCTACCGGCGTGGCATCTTCAACCGGCGCAGCGTCTTCAGCAGCAGCCTTTTTCTTCGGCGCGGCCTTTTTCTTCGCGGGCGCTTCCTTGGCGGCCGGGGTCGCGACGTTGCCGTCTTCGTCGGCTTCGATCGCGGCCTGCAGCTCTTCGCGCGTCACTTCGCGTTCGGACACTTCGGCTTTGTCAAACAGGAAATCGACGACTTTGTCTTCGTACAAAGGCGCGCGCAGCTGGGCGGCGGCCATCGGTTCAGACCGGACGTATTCGACGAAACGCTGACGATCCTGTTCGCGGTACTGCTGCGCCGCCTGGCGGACCAGCATTTCCATTTCCTGGTTGGAGATCGTCACGCCATTGGCCTGGCCGATTTCCGACAGCAACAGGCCCAGACGAACGCGGCGCTCGGCGATCCGGCGATAGTCTTCCTTTTCGCTCTCGATTTCCTTGAGTGCGTCCTCGGGGTTTTCTTCCTGGCTCGCTTCCTGGTTCAACTGCTGCCAGATCTGTTCGAATTCGGCCTCTACCATCGACGGCGGCACAGCAAAATCGTGCCCGGCCGCCAACAGATCAAGCAACTGACGCTTCATCTGCGTGCGGGTCAGTCCGGCAATTTCCTGTTCGAGCTGGCCACGCAGCAATCCGCGCAGCTGTTCAATGCTTTCCAGGCCCAGCGTCTTGGCGAAATCATCGTTGGCAACGAATTCACCCGCGACTTTGACGGCCTTGACCGTAATGTCGAATGTTGCTGCCTGACCTTTCAGGTGGTCGGCCGGGTAATCATCGGGGAACTTGACAGTGATCGTCTTTTCCTCGCCCGCTTTCACGCCAACCAGGTTTTCTTCAAACCCGGGGATGAAGCGACCGGCGCCCAGTTCCAGCGGCGAATCTTCGGCGGTACCGCCTTCGAACGGTACGCCATCCAGCTTGCCGACGAAATCGATCACGATCTGGTCGCCATCGGCGGCCACAGCGCCCTCTGCGGCGTCGACAAACGTCTTCTGGCCCTGTGCGATACGCAGCACGGCGTCATCGACTTCGCCATCGGTAACCGGCACGGTCAGCTTTTCCAGCCTCAGCCCGTCGGTCGACGGCGTTTCGATCACCGGCAACACTTCGAGCGTGACCGCCAGTTCGGCGTCCTTGCCCTGGTCATAGCCATCGGCCAGTTCGACCGCAGGCTGAGTCGCGGGGCGCAAACCCTTGTCGGCGACCAGCTTGTCGAGTGCTTCGCGAATCGAGGTCTGCAACGCTTCCTGGTGGAGCGCGGGCCCGTGCATCTTGCGCACCAGATTGGCCGGCACTTTGCCAGGGCGAAAGCCGGGCATACGCAGCGTCGGTGCGATCTTCTTGACCTCACCATCGATGCGCGCGGCGATATCTGCGGCCGGAATGGTCACGGAATAGGCCCGCTTCAGGCCCTCGTTGCTGGTTTCCACGATCTGCATCAGCGTTCATCCAACTCTATGTATCGACGTCATGTCAGTTGTTCGAAAATCGGCGCCGGGCCGGAAGTGCTGGTGCGGGCGAAGGGATTTGAACCCCCACATCTTGCGATACTGGAACCTAAATCCAGCGCGTCTACCAGTTCCGCCACGCCCGCATCCGTTGAAAGGCGAGCGACGCCCCTATCGTAGCGGGTACAAAAGGGCAAGTCTGCGAAAGGGCGCGGTGGATGCCCGCATCAATGCGCCAGGCCGAGCAGCAGCATCCACCATTGCGCATGGCCCGTGGCGAACGCCTCGGTCGCATTCGTGGGTGCACCAACAGGGTTCATCAGGCCCGCACATTCAAGGCAATACGCCTGCGCACCCTGGCCGCCGAGCAAGTGATCGAGATCGCCCGACAACTGCCCCGCCAATGCAAACCGCGCCATCGCTATACGTCCGGCCATATCGCCCGAACCATCGCTGCCCGAACTGTCGCTGTCGCCACTATCGCTCGACAAGATTTCCTGAAGAAACCCGCCAAACCCTTCCGGCGCATCGGTCAGAAACACCGGATGCCAGGTGTTTGTCCCGGCCCGCTTGGCCGCCCAGGCGACCGCCTGATCCAGATCGCCCATTTCGTCGACCAGTCCGTTTTGCAGCGCAGTTGCGCCATCCCAGATGCGGCCTTGTGCGATTTTGTCGATCGCTTCGGGGGTTTGATGCCGCGATGTCGCAACCAGGCCGACAAACCGGCGATAACCCATGTCGATCTCGCTTTGCAGCACGGCGGCCATGACCGGGGTGATCCCGCCGATCGGATCGGGCTGACCCGAGAGCGGCGTGGTGCGGATGCTGTCGGTGCCCACGCCGATTTTGGCCAGCGCGTCTTCAAAACTGGGAATGATCGCAAAAATGCCGATCGACCCGGTGATTGTCGCCGGTTGGGCAAAGATCCGGTCGGCAGGCGTTGATACCCAATAGCCGCCGCTGGCTGCCAGGTTGCCCATCGACACCGCGATCGGCAGGCCTTTGGCTTTAAACCGGGCGATCGCGGCGCGAATGCGTTCGGCGCCCGTGACCGACCCACCCGGCGAATCGACCCGCACGACCAGCGCCGAATAGTCGCCGCTGTCCGCCGCCCGATCGATCAAGGCGGCAATGCGATCGCCGCCGGCCACTCCGGGACCTGCTTTCCCATCGACGATTTCGCCCGCGATGGTGACCACCGCGATCGCCTTGCCCTGTTTTGGCGCCCCGATATCGGCCAGATAGGCGCCATAGCGGGTCATCTTGTAGCCATCGGCTTTGTCCGATCCGACCAATTCGGCGACGCGCCTGGTAAACATCGCCTTGTCGCCGATCCGGTCGACCAGCCCGGCCGCTTGCGCCGCTTTGGCTGCATCATCGCCCGACGCGTGCAGCCATTTGACCGGATCGGTAGTGACCAGCGCCACATCGGCCTTTGGCCGCGCGCGCTTTACGTCATCGATCCAGTCCTGCCACAGCGCGGCAAATACCGTACCCTCGGCCTCTTTGGCTTCGGGCGACAGATTGTTGCGGGTAAAGGGTTCGACCGCGCTTTTGTAAGTGCCGACTTTGAACACATGCGCTTTGATTTTCAGGCGGTCGAGCAAGTCATGGTAGAACAGAATTGTCCCGCCCGGCCCGCGCAGCATCACCCCGCCGAGCGGGTCGACCCAAACTTCGCTGGCATGCGCTGCCAGCAGGTACGTGCCATCGCCATACAGTACTGCGCGCATGATGACCGGCTTTCCGGCATGGCGTACTTTGTCGATCGCCGCGCCGATCCGCGCGAGCGCGACCTGGCTGCCGCCGCCAAAATTTTCCAGATCGAGCGTGACCGCGCGTATTCGCCCGTCGCCCGCCGCGCCCTCGATCGCACGGACCAGATCGCGTTCCAGAAACTGGTGCCGCGCCGATCCGCCGAGCAGCAGTGCGGTCGGTTCGATCCTTGACCGTTCCTCTACCACCGGGCCGTCGATCGCGATTGACAGCGCACCTTCCTGCACATGCCCGGCCATCGGTTTCATCGACAAAGCCAGCGACACCCCCCCAAAAAACAGCAGGAGCAGGATGAGCACGAGCCCATCCTTTATGGCGACGAGGATTTTCCAGACTGCGCGTGCGAATTTCATGCAGCGTTGTCTATGAGGCATTGTGCGAATGCGCCAGTCGAAAGGTGGGCCAAAAGCGGGGGCCAAAGGGGGTGGCGGGCGCCGGGTTTGCAGGTGGCCCGGAATGTCCGCATTCCCGGGAAATGGTAAATGCCCGCTGGCGTATTGTCCGCCATGTCCTTAGGCCCTGTCTTCGATGCAACCATCGTCCCCCAGCACCACCCCAAAGCGCATGTACCCCGATGGCGGACACGCGTTTCCCCATCGCGACCTGACCGGCATCGGCCGGCTGGAACGGCACGAGATCCTGTATCTGCTCGATGAAGCCGAACAGTGGGTGGAACTGAACCGTCAGCCGCAAAAGCGCGCCGCATTGCTGTCGGGCTTGACCATCATCAACGCGTTTTTCGAAAATTCGACCCGTACGCTGCTTTCGTTCGAGATCGCGGGCAAGCGTCTGGGCGCCGACGTCGTCAACATGCATGCCGCGACATCGAGCGTCAAAAAGGGCGAAACACTGATCGATACCGCGATCACGTTGAACGCGATGCGCGCCGATGCGATTGTTATCCGCCACGCCAGTTCGGGCGCGGTGCGGCTGATCGCGAGCAAAGTCGGTTGCCCGGTGCTCAACGCCGGCGACGGGCAGCATGAACATCCGACGCAGGCCCTGCTCGACGCGCTGACCATCCGCCACGCGCTGCATCTGCCGCCGGGCAGCGATCTCAACGGCCTGCACGTCACGATCTGCGGCGACATCCTGCACAGCCGGGTTGCGCGATCGAACATCCTGGCGCTGACCGCGCTGGGCGCCGATGTCCGCGTCTGCGCCCCGCCCGCGCTGCTGCCCGCCGAAATCGAGGTGATGGGCGTGACGGTATTTCACGATTTTGATGCCGCGCTCAAAGGCGCCAATGTGATCATGATGCTGCGGCTGCAACAGGAACGAATGCAGGGCCAGTTCATCGCCTCCCCACGCGAATATCGCCACCTGTATGGCCTGACGCTCGACCGTTTTGGCCGCGCAGAACCCGATGCACTGGTCATGCATCCCGGCCCGATGAACCGGGGGATCGAAATCGACAGCCAGGTCGCCGACCATCCCACCCGCAGCCTGATAACCCGGCAAGTCGAAAGCGGGGTCGCGATCCGCATGGCGTGCCTCGATGTGTTGACACGCCGGGCACGCGGTGTGCCCGGCTGGCCGATCCTGACCGGAACCGGCGCATGATCCCGCGCCCGATTACGATCACCGGGGGCCGGCTGGTCCTGGCCAGCGGCGAACCGCGCGAGGGCGCGATCCGGCTGGTCGACGGGCGCATCGCAGCATTGGGCGACATTATGCCCGAACCCGACGACGTCGTGATCAAAGCCGGTGGCAAGCTGGTCACACCGGGGCTGGTCGATCTGGGCGTGTTTGCGATCGACAAACCGGCGTTTCATTTTGGCGGGATCACCCGTGCCGCGCTGATGCCCGATCAGGGCCCGCCACTCGACCATCCGGCACGCGTGCGGTTTGCTGCGCTGTCGGGCAAGCCGGACATGTGGATCCATCCGTTGGCTGCCGCGACGCGCGGGCTGGAGGGGCACGAACTGGCGGAACTGGCGCTGATGCGAGAGGCGGGCGCGCGTGCGGTCGCGACCGGACGCCGCTGGATCGGCGATTCGGGCGTGATGCTGCGGCTGTTGTCGTATTGCGCGATGCTCGGTCTGGTGGTCGTGACCCATGCCGAAGATGCCGGGGTGACCGGCCAGGCCGTTGCCACCGCCGGCGAAATGGCGACGCGCCTGGGCCTGCCCAGCGCACCCGCGCAGGCCGAGGCGCTGGCCGTGGCGCGCGATATCGCGCTAGCTGACCTAACCGGCGCGCATGTCCATTTCCGCCAGGTAACGACCGCACGCGCGCTCGATCTGGTGCGCGCCGCAAAAGCACGCGGCATTCGTGTGACCGCGGGGGTGACGCCCGCGCATTTCATGCTGTCGGACCTGGAACTGGCTGATTTCCGCACGTTCAGCCGGATGTCACCGCCCTTGCGTCAGGATGCCGATCGCCGCGCAGTGATCGATGCGATTGCCGATGGCACGATCGATTTGATCGCATCAGGCCACGATCCGCGCGGACCCGAAGACAAGCGCCTGCCGTTCGTCGATGCCGAGCCGGGCATGGCCGGCGCCGAAACGCTGTTGCCGCTTACGCTGACGCTGGTGCGCGATGGCCGGATCGATCTGGCGCGCGCGTTCGATCTGCTGGCCGGGGCGCCCGCGCGCTTGCTGAAAGTCGATGCCGGGGTGCTGGCCATTGGGGCGCAGGCCGATATCGCAATTGTCGATCCGACGCGGCCGTGGGTGGTCAATTCGGGCAAAATGGCGGCGAGCGCCGGCAATACGCCGTTCGATCGCCGCCCGGTAGAAGGCCGCGTCACCGCCTTGTTCAAAGGCGGCACACAGATCAGCTGAATTCAGCGCTTGGCGCTGTTCATGCTCAGGCGCGTTGGAGCGGGATGGGCAACTGGCGCTGCGGCGGCGGTCTGCACACCGCTGACCTGACCCGCCGCATTGACCGCCATTACAAAACAGGCGCGGCCGTGCGAACGCAGCGAGCCGCACGCCGACGAGGCCGAAGCCTGGCCACCGAAACCAGCCGCCTGCAACCGCCAGAAATCGTGGCCGCGCACATTGACTTTGGTAACCAGGCTCGGGTGCCCGGCCAGCGATGGATGGCGCGACTGAAAATGCTGCCACGCGCGATGCGCGGATTCGTCGCTGTTATAAGCGCCAATCTGCACAACATGCGTGCCCAGCCCGTGCACGGCAGGCGCAAAGGCGACTTTGATCCGCGCGGATCTGGCAAATACGGGATCCGGCGCAGCGTGCGCGGGCGCGGGTGCCGGCGCAGGTGCGACAACCTCGGCCGAAACCGGTGCCGCAACCGGCAGCGCATCAGCCGGACGCGGTGCGGGCAAATCCATCCGGGCGAGCGCTCCAGATGCGAGCGGAGCCTGAACGGTCGGCGTTGGCGCAAGCTGAACCGGTGCCAGTTCGGCGGCGGCAACCTGAACCACGGGCGTGGCCGTTGCCGGTGTGGCACCAGGGCCGGCGGCACCGGGAAAATGCGATAGCGCCAGCGCTTCGGGTTGGCCGGCATCGCCGATCAACGGTGCACCGAGCAAACTGGCGACGCGGCGACGGCCATCTTCGGGACGGGTCATCGCGGCCCATGCCTGCAACCGGGCATCGATCTGATCGGCCGGAACGTCCTGCCCGACCATGATCCGCGCTTCGGCCCAAAAGCCCGACAACGCATAGGCATAAGCCAGATTCTGCCGCACTTTGGGCACATTGTGCCCGCCACGGATGGCAGACGTCAGGACTGTCAACCCGCGTTCGTTCTGGCCGGTCATGACGAGCGCCAACCCCAGATCGGCGGCGGGAATGACGTCGCCATAAGTATTCAGTGTGTCGAGCGCAGCGCGATTGTGCCCCAGCGCCAAGTCGGACAGCGCCAGACCGAGCGCGGCGCGACTGCTGTCATCGCCCAATTCGATCGCGTCGGCATAGGCGGCGCGCGCCGATTCAAACCGGCCCCCGCGCAAATAGCCATTGGCCAGCAATAGCCGCAGCCCGGCGTCGCGACCGTCCGCCTGCACGGCCTGTTCGGTCAGGGCGATGGCTTGCGCATTTTTGCCCTTGTGCATCGCTTCGCGCGCCTGCTCGGCCAGTTTCTCCGGGCGCGGCGCATGGCTGGCACACCCACCGACGAGCACGGCGGCCACCGCTCCGGCTGTCAGCAAAGCACCGCGGGTCAGGCGCGAAAGGCGATAGGATGCGTGGCTGGCGGTCATGGCTGGTTTCCGGTCGGACGTTGGGCGCGCGACAACGGTGTCGCAGAAATACTGGGGGCAGAAATGGTCGGCGCGATGGCACAACTGGCAAGGTACTGATCGAACGCTTCGACCAGCACGCATTGCGCACTGGTCGCCCGGGCCATGGCAACCTGGCGCAATTGGGCATGCCGGTCTGGATCAAGCCTTACGGTACAGGCGATGCGGCGGCGTTTCGCGCCTTTCCCGCCGCCCTCTCCATTGTGCGGTTCAGGCGTGTCGAGACCCAGCGCCTCTGCCAATCGTCCGATCTGGCGCAGCACTTCGGGGATATTGCTATCGGGTACCTCTGGCTCGATCGGCGCAAAGGACAGCGGTACACGCCGCCCCTCAACACGCCGGCCGAGCAGGCCAGCCCCAAGCGACGCCATTGGTTTTTGAACTTGGGGTTTTTGAGCTTGGGGCCCTTGAACTTGGGGCCTTTGAACTTGAGGCTTTGAAATTGTGCCGCTCATGATCGCATCACGATCCGACCACGCGACGGCCAAAGCCACCTGCCGCCGGGCGCGCGATGCCCGACAATCTGGACT
>JAYTHT010000297.1:0-4562 GCA_043732365.1 Novosphingobium sp.
CTGGCCCCCGTTTCTTTTGCTTGATGATGCGCGCGGCGATTGTGCCGCGCCATCACGGCTGTACCGCGACCCGGTGGAAATCGTCGTCGCGCGGCGTCCAGAACAGGTGCGTCTCGCGCTCGCCCGGATTGGCGCAACGCCAGGGTTGTGGGCGGGAATAATCGGCTATGAAGCCGGGCTGGCGCTCGAACCTCGCCTGATGCCGCGCGCGGCGGGGCGCACGGGCGCGGCGGGGCCGCTGGTATGGTTTGCCAGGTTTGACCAGATGACGCAGATGACCGGCGATGAGGTCGATGACTGGCTGGCGCGCGAAAGCGCGGGTGATGGGCGGTTGGGGCCGATGGATCCGCTGCTGTCGACCGGCGGTTATGCGCGCGCCTTTGCCGGGGTGCATGACGCGATCGCGGCGGGCGATACGTATCAGGTCAATCTGACATTTCCATTAGGCGGGACGTGGCGCGGCGATCCGCTGGCGATATTCCGCAAATTGCGCCGCGATGCGCGCGCCGGCTATGGCGCGGTGTTGTGGGACGGGTCGCACTGGACGCTATCCGCATCGCCCGAACTGTTTGTCGAAGTCACCGGTTCGGCGGCCACGGTCCGCCCGATGAAAGGGACTGCGCCGCGCGGGCGCACCTCTGAAGAAGATGCCGCCGCGCGCGACCGCCTGATTAACAGCGTCAAGGACCGCGCCGAAAACCTGATGATTGTCGATCTGATGCGCAACGACCTGTCGCAACTGGCGGTGCCGGGCAGCGTGCGAGTTGAGGCGCCGTTCGCGATCGAAAGCTATCCCACGGTGCACCAGATGGTGACGACGGTACACGCACAGCTGGCCTCGGGCAAAACTGCGGTCGATCTGATGCCCGCGATTTTCCCGTGCGGATCGGTCACCGGCGCGCCCAAAATCCGCGCGATGGAATTGATCGATACGCATGAGCGCGATGCGCGCGGCGGGTATTGCGGCGCGATCGGGTATATCGATTGCGCCACCGGGTTTAAGAACGCTGGAATTAAGAACGAAGCTGTTGAATCTGGCCGGGCAGTGTTCAATGTGGCAATCCGCACCATACGGCTGGCGCCCGATTATCCAGGCGCGGATGGCGGGCGTGCCACGATGGGGGTGGGATCGGCGGTCGTCGCCGATTCTGCCATGATCGATGAATGGCGCGAGTGTCTGATCAAGGGGAGTTTCCTGCGTTTGTCCGCTGGCCAGGCCGATCTGATCGAAACGATGGCGTTTGATCCGGCAAAAGGGATTGTGCTGATCGAATTTCACCTGGAACGGCTGCGCACGAGCGCGGATGCGCTGGGTTTTGCCTTTGACCGCCATGCCGCGCGCAACGCGATCCAGGCTCTGTGTTTCGATCTGGATGCGCCGGCCAAAGTGCGCATGGTGCTGGCACGCGGCGGGGCGATTGCGCTGGAAACCGGTGCGTTGCCCGTGGTGTCGAACCAGCCGATGGTTTGCGCGGTGCTGCCGCTGCCGGTGGCGAGCGATGACTGGCGGTTGCGACACAAGACCACCGATCGCGCATTCTATGAAGCCGCGAGGCGCGTGGCGGCGGGTGTTGGCGCGGACGAGGCATTATTCGTTCGCGATGACGGACTGGTGACAGAGGGCAGCTTTACTACGGTATTCGTGCGGCGCAGCGACGGCCGGCTGGTCACCCCGCGTGCCGAACACGGGTTGTGCCCCGGGGTTTTGCGCCGCAGCCTGATTGAGGCGGACAAAGTCGTCGAAGGCGAAATCACGCTGAACGATCTGGCGCAGGGTTTCCTGGTCGGCAATGCGTTGCGCGGATTGATGCCGGGGCGCCTGTGGGAGCCGGCATGACGACACTTGACCCAATCGATGCCAAAAAGATCAGCGCGGCGCTGACGCGGATCGCGCCATCTCGCACCAACGCGATGACCGATTATGCCATCGCGCTGCGTGCGACGGGGCGTGATATCATCTCGCTGTCGGTGGGTGAGCCCGATTTCCCGACGCCCGATCACGTAAAGGTGGCGGCCAAAGCCGCGCTTGATGCCGATGACACGCGCTACACTGCGGTTTCCGGCAGCGCCGCCTTGCGTGAAGCGTCGGCGCTGCATTTCCGCCGCGATCTGGGGATCGATGCATCGCCAGGGCAGATCATCGTTTCGGCGGGCGGCAAACAGGCAATCTTTCAAGCGTTGCTGGCGACGCTCGATCCGGGCGATGATGTGCTGATCCCGGCGCCGTGGTGGGTCAGCTATCCTGAAATCGTGCGCTTTGCTGGCGCCAATGTGGTGGCCCTGCAGACCAACGCCGCCGGGGGTTTCCGGATCACACCCGAACAGCTTGATGCCGCGATCGGCCCGCGCACGCGCTGGTTGCTGCTCAACAGCCCGGGCAATCCGACAGGCGCGGTGTATTCCGCCGCCGATCTGGCCGCGCTGGGCGATGTTTTGCGCCGCCATCCGCATGTGTTGGTGCTGAGCGATGACATCTATGCACCGTTGCGCTATACGCCGGGTGGCCATGCCACATTGGCGGTGGTCGCACCCGATCTGGGCGCCCCTGATCTGACTGGGCGCATCTTGACCGTATCCGGTGTTTCGAAAAGCCATGCGATGACCGGGTTTCGCATTGGCGTGGCCACCGGCCCCGCTTGGTTGATCGGCGCGATGGGCAAGCTGCAGTCGCACAATTCGGGCAATCCGTGCTCGATTTCGCAGGCAGCGGCAGTGGCGGCCTTCAACGGCAGCCAGGATTTTCTGACGGATTGGCGCGCTCGGTTTCGCGCGCGCCGGGACCGGGTGGTGGCAGCAATCAACGCCATTCCCGGATTGTCGACACCCGTGCCCGATGGTGCGTTTTATTGTATGATCGATGCTGCGCCGCTGATCGGCCGCTTCGGCGATGACGAAGGACTGGTAATGCATTTGCTCGATCATGGAGTGGCCGTGGTGGCCGCCTCTGCCTTTGGTGGCAGCGATGGCTTTCGAATCAGTTTTGCCGCCGATGAGGCCAAGCTGGACAGCGCGATTGCGCGTATTGCAGGGGCGCTGGCATGATTGAATTTGCGATCCTGTTCGAAGATGCCGAGGCTTTGGTTATCGACAAGCCTGGGGGCCTGCCGCTCGATCAGCCGCGCGCCGGCGGGCCATCGCTCGAAGACCAGGCCGAAGAATTGCGGTTCGGGTTTCAGCGTTCGCCATCGCCGGTACACCGGCTCGATCGCGACACATCGGGCTGTCTGTTGCTTGCACGCCATCCGCGCGCGTTGAAACGCTATTCCGCCGCGTTCGAAGCGCGCCAGGTGGACAAGACGTATTGGGGCATTGTCGCCGGACCAGTGGCCGAAGATCGCGGCACGATCGCGCTCAACTTGTCCAAGATCAGCAGCGAACGCGAAGGCTGGCGGATGATCCCGGCGCGCGCGGGCAAAGCGGCAGTTACGCATTGGCGTGTGCTCGATCGTCGCGGCAATCTGACGCTGGTCGAATTCACGCCCGAGACGGGCCGCACGCATCAGATCCGGGTCCATGCTGCATCGGGGCTGGGTCATGCGCTGCTCGGCGATCCGATTTACGGCAAGGCGATCCAGGGCAAGCGGACGATGCTGCATGCCGCGCGGATCGAAGTGCCGCGCGAGGGCAAGGCGCCGATCATCGCCGAAGCGCCGATGCCTGCCGATTTTCTGGCGCTCGGGTTCGTGCAGCCGGTCAAGGCAACGCCGTGGCAGCCACCGATTGCAGACGCGCTGTCAGATAATGGCGAGATCGCCGACGCTGAGATCGCCGATGTAACGATCGCGGGTGTAACGATCGAGGATGTGGAGATCGCGGCGCACGAAGATGATGCCGGGTGACAGCAATTGAGGCGCTGATCGAACGTGCGCTGGCCTTGGTCAGCGAGGTTTTCATCACCGCCACCGGACCCGGCGGCCAGAATGTCAACAAAGTCGCCACCGCCGTGCAGATGCGCGTCAATGTCCATGCGCTGCGGCTGTCACCCGAAGTGTTTGACCGGCTGAAGCTGCTGGCGGGCAGCCGGATGACCTCGGGTGGCGAAATCGTGCTAACCGCGCGGCGGTTTCGCACGCAAGAGGCCAATCGCGCCGACGCCCGCGACCGGTTGAGCGACTTGTTGCGCGAGGCCGCGACTCTACCCGAAAAGCGCGCCAAGTCGCGGCTGAACCGCGTCGGCAAAGTTCAGCGCCTGGCGGGCAAGAAAATCCGCAGCACGGTCAAAGCCGGGCGCGGCAAAGTCAGTTTTGATTAGTCTGATTTAGGCTTGGGCTGGTCGGCGCCCTGATCCGCCGGGATGGTCGCATCGACCAGCGGCGGCGCGGGGCGCTTATCCAGCATCGCCGCCGCTGCGTCGAGCTGGCGCGCCTCGCCCTTGGTAACGCCGCCGGAACCGGGGTCACTGTCGCTGGAACAGCCTGCCAGCAGTGCCGGCAGACAGAGCGCCATCAAGGCTGCGCTGTGCCGCTTCATTTATTGCGGAGCCGGCTGATGGCTGGTTTCGCCATTGCTGTTCTGCTGCTGTTCGGCCTCGGCGGCGGCGGCGCGGGCGGCCTCTGCCACAG
>JAYTHT010000298.1:0-1270 GCA_043732365.1 Novosphingobium sp.
GTGTGCATTGCCCCACACTCCGTTGAATTTGCGGGTGTTACAACTCTTCAGCTGCCGTCACACCCAGGATGGCCAGACCGTTCTTAATGACTTGCCCGATTTGCGTCGCGAGGAACAGCCGCGCGGCGGTCAGCATATCATCGCCAGCGACAATGAAGCGTTTATCGGGCCTGTCGTTGCCAACGTTCCAATACGCGTGGAACCCTGCAGCAATATCGTAAAGAAAGAATGCGACGCGGTGCGGTTCTCTTGCTTGCGCCGCGCTTTCGATCACGCGCGGGAACTGCGCGGCGAGCCGGATCAGCGCCAGTTCCTCTTCGCCCAGCCGATCCAAGGCGTCATCGCCGGGGAACACACCCTCGACCGCTGCCTTGCGCAAAGTCGAACAGACCCGGGCATGGGCATATTGGACATAGAACACCGGATTGTCTTTCGACGCCTCGACCACTTTGGCGAAATCGAAATCCATTTGCGCGTCGGGTTTGCGTGACAGCATAGTGAACCGCACCACATCGGGGCCTACTTCGCTGACGACATCGGCGAGAGTCACGAATGTGCCTGCGCGTTTTGACATTTTTACCGGCTGACCATCGCGCAGCAACTGGACCATCTGGACCAGTTTCACTTCGAACGGTTTGGGGCTGCCTTCGGCGCCGGTAAGCGCGGCCACAGCGGCTCGGATACGCTTGACCGTGCCTGCGTGATCGGCACCCCAGATATCGACAAGCGCGTCGGCGGTCTGGGCTTTTTGAAAATGGTAGGCCAGATCGGCGCCGAAATAGGTCCACCCGCCATCCGATTTGCGGATTGGGCGGTCCTGGTCATCGCCAAACCTGGTCGAGCGGAACAGCGGTAATTCCACCGCTTCCCAATCGTCGGCGACTTTGCCCTTGGGTGCCTCCAGCACGCCGTCATAGACCAGGTCGTGTGCGCGCAGCCATGCTTCGGCGGCGGCTGGTTTTCCCGAGGCCTGCAATTCGGCCTCTGAACTGAACACGTCGTGGTGAATACCGAGCAGCGCCAGATCGGCGCGGATCATCACCATCATCGCCGCAACTGCGCGCACGCGGAACAGCACCAGCCAGTCGCCTTCCTGTGCATCGCGGTAACGATCGCCAAACTCGGCAGCAAGCGCCTGCCCCACCGGGACGAGATAGTCACCGGGATACAGCCCTTCTGGAATATCGCCGACCGCTTCGCCCAGCGCCTCAAGATACCGGATATGCGCCGATCGCGCGAGCACGTCGACCTGGCCACCGGCGTCGTTGAT
>JAYTHT010000299.1:0-4545 GCA_043732365.1 Novosphingobium sp.
CCGCCGCCGCCTCAAATCCGCGCGCCGCAATCGCCCCGCGTCCGGATGCGCGCATTTCATCGTCGATCGTGTGCCAAACGGTGTCGCGCGCGGTAAATCCGGCATGGACCGCGCCATCGAGATCGACCCCGCCCAGATGTTGCCCACGGTACATCGCGGCAATCATCGCGGTTTCGCTGTCGTCGATCACCTGTTTGCCATTGCCGCCCAACGCCAGGTTGGGAATCATCGGCCCGCCGCGCATCACCAGCGGCAGCGTGTCGGAAAAGGCGATCGTCCCATGCCCGCCCGCGCCCAGCGTCGTGGCCAGCCGTCCCATAAAGCCCGAATCATAATGGCGCTGCGCCGCATTCCCGATGGGTTGGCCCATTTCGATTGAATCTTGCGTTTCAAAATGGCTGCGGCTCATATCCTCGGTCCCGGCGAAGGGCACGAATGCGATCTGCCGCGATTGCCACAACGGTGCGATGCTGTCGCGCAGCGCCGGATGCAGGCTCCAGTCGGCATCGAGCGGCAATGCCGCCAGTGGATTGGCCGGATCGGGCGTCGCCAGCGCCAATGTCGGACGCGCCTCATGGTAAAACGCGTTGCTGACCGGCGCGATCACATTGGCCGCGTCATAGGCCCCGCGCAGGAACACCAGCAGGAAGCGCGTGCCCGGCGCGGCGGGCACAGCCAGGGCCCTGCCTCCCAGCAAGGCCAAACCGGTTGCCCCGGCCAGCGCAGAACGTCGATCAAGCAAAAAGGTCATTGCAACCTCCGTTAGCGTCGCATGAATTCGGGGCTGGCGAGCCACAGCATGTTCCATTGCGGCGACGATGCCGCATGGTCGAGTACGGTGCGGGTTTGCGCGCCGATGGTATGGTCAAGCCCCGAAAACCACAGCGCGTTCTGCAATTGCGGAAACGCCGGCTCGTCAGGCCCCCCTGGATCGCGCGATTTGAAGAGCCCGGCCGACCCGTTGCCAATGGCCTTGGCGATTTCAAAGCGTGTTTCCATCTGCCCCGGTCCGGTCCACGCCGCCGCATCGAGCGGCCAGCCATCGGGCGTTTCGCGGCCATAAGGCGCCTCGTCCATGCGTCGCAGCCAATTCAGGATCGGATCGGCATTGCGGATCACCCGTCCGCCATAGGCATAACGCACCGCCGACAGCACATAATGCACCGGATCCTTGAACCCCTGGCCGAGCGACGCGCGAAATTCGTCAGACCGCAGCGCCACCGCCACGACGCGCGCGATTGTGCCATCGCTGTCCTGCCATTCGGCGGTCATCGCGTTCACCAGCGCGGGCGACGGATTGTGCCCCAGCAGGAACAGTGCCAATTTGCGCGACACGTGCACCCGCGTGGCCGGGGCATCGGCGAGAATGCGGATCGCCTGCGCGACTTCGCCATAGCCCGTTCCGTGGATGGTCTGGCCCAGCAGAACTTTGTCGCCAAAATCATGGCGCGCCGGATTGAATTCAAACAGCCCGTCACGGACATACAGCGCCATTTTATCGGGTGCCATATGCGGCATGTCGGGATTGAGCCGCACGCCGACCCCGGTCAGGATGCGCGCCAGTTCCTGCACATCCTTTTGCGAATATCCCGCGCCTACGCCCAGCGTGTGCAATTCCATGATTTCGCGGGCATAATTCTCGTTGATATGCCCGGCGGCATTCTGGTCGTTGTCGAGGTATTGCAACATCGCCGGCGCGGTCACGGTCGCGGTAAGCAAGTCGCGAAATTTGCCCAGCGCATGATCGTGCAAGGTGGTGTCCCACCCGCCCAGCATCGCGCGAATTTCCCGTTTCTGACCATGCACGCTGAAATGGTTGGCCCAGAACCAGGTCAATTGTTCACCCATTTGCGCAGGAGAATAGAGTTCGCGCAAAATGCCCCGGGTGGTCGCCTCGCGCTCCAGATCGGCCATGTCGCCGCGCCACACTTTGTCGGCGGCGGCTTTGGCATCGGGATCGGCGATCGCGTTGTTGGCGCGGCGACGCTCGGTCATGTCCATGACGATTTGGGTCATCGGCTGACGGCTGATCCGCATCCGGGCGATGATTTGGGCGGCGGCCGGCGGCATCGGCGCATTCATCGGCACCGCCAGTGTGGCGGCGGGATCGCCCGGCGCAGGCGCCGTTTCATCGCCGCGCGGGCCCCAGCTCAGGCGTTCGGCCAAGGCCAGACGCGATGGCGGATTGGTCGCAAACGCATTTGCCCCCATGCCCAAGCCCATCCCGATCAGGGCCAATCCTGCAACAAAGACGCGTGCCTTCGTCATTCGAGCACCACCTGCGAAAACCACTATGGTATTCACAGTACCGCGCGAATGTTTAGCGGGGCATGAACCAAGGCCCCGCATGACTTTCAGTTCGTCGTCAGGCGATAGTGCAGTGTAGCGCGGCCATGCGCCGGAATGCGGGCCGCCCAGACGCGATGCCCATCGCGCAAGGCCAGCGGCGAAGACGGATCGCGGATCGCCGCAGGGGGCGTCTGTTCGAACGTACCTTCGAACCGGATGGCGAATGGATTGGCATTGCTGACTGTGACTGCCATCGAACGCACGGTTTTGGTCCGCGCGGTGATCGCCTGGAGCACGGTCACTTGCGGGGTCGGCGCGGTGGTGATTTCGACGCGTTCGTCGATCGCGCGATCGGCCAGCGTGCCCTGTCCCACGATCAGCGCGTGGTTGTCCCGCTCTGCCATGACCCGCACTTTGCCGCCGGGCAAAGCGAAGCCCAGCCCGTCCTCCTTGCGGTTGCGCGTGCGGACCAGCAACTGCGCCGCAGTCGATCCGTTCAAGTCATCAAGTGCCGCGACATGCAGAATGTCGAGCGTAATCGCGCGCGGTTCAAACAGCGCGACCTGTTTTTGCCCGCGCGCCGCCACCGTGGTCGGCTGCGGCAAGCGGAACAGTTTCAGATCGCCCAGATTTTCAGCTTGGGCAACGACCGCCTTGCGCATCGAAGTGACCACAATTTCGTCCATCGCCGCGTGCATCAACATTGGGAATGCGGGCGGCGGCATCACGAAAGCTTGTCGTGCCGTGCCGCGCGGAAAACAGTGGTAGATCAGGACATCGCCGTCATTGCCTGCCCGGGCGTGCGTTTCGGTGAAATTGGGTTTGCCCGCGACAACCGCCGCCTGGGTGTGGGCAAAACTGGTGACGTCGGCGCTGGCGAGAGTTACCCATGCGCTCAGCACACCATGGCGCAGATCGGGCGCCAGTTTCAGCACATAGTCCGCGCGCCAGTCATAATCCCACGCCAGGTACGCAATCCGCACCCGGACATGCGCGGGCGCCGGGGCGTCGGTCGCGATCGACAGCGTAGGGGTGGCGAACAATCCCCCGGGCACGCCGGGATAGACAATGGAATCGGACAATGGGCCACAAGTCATCGCCTCAAAGCCATGATCTGTCTGGATAATCGCCGCGCCATCGGGCGCCGAACGGATCACCGCGCGTTCTTCGCGCAATATTCCGGTCGCCGGGTCTTCGCGGCGCAAAGTGACCGGCCGGCCAAACCATCCGGCATACAAATTGCGCGGTGACAGCAATTGCGCATCGAGGTTTTTTTCGCGCACGCCCACCGGCAATCCGGACACGACCACGCTTTCGGCCAGCATCCCTGCCGCCACCCCGGGGAAACGGATCACTGCCGGCCCGGCAGGCACATCGATCTCGCGCGTTTCGCTGATCAGCGCATACCCCGCCAGCCAGCGCGGCGGATCGCTGGCGTCCATAACTGCGGACCCGAACTGATCATTCGGCCCGCGATAGATCGTGACGCTGGTGTCCTGCGGAGCCGACGCCGCAACGATCGTCTGCGCGTCCGCACTGCGTGCCCAAATCACGATCAAACCGGCCAGAATCAGGCGCACGCGCAATGTCATGGCAATCAGTAGCGCGTATCGTACGTGACAGTCAGCACGGTTTCGCCCTGCGCCGGCACCGCCACTTGCCAGACGCGTTCATCGATCGATCGTTGTTCGCCGGGCTGGCTTTCGCTGGGCACGCGGGTGTCGTTCCAGCCATTGTCGAGCCCGGTCTGGGCGACTTCGACCACAACCGGCGCCGGACGCGCATTGGTCACGCGATATTGCATCGTCGTCTGCCAATGCGTGACAGCGGTGTCGATCGTGCTCACTTTGGGCGCTTTGCCATCCGTGGTCACACGCCACCGGCCCGCGCGTTCCCATTCGCCCAGGTCGATTTTGGTACGTTTGACCAAAGTCGGCTGCACTTTGACGTCGAACGCATCACCGGTTGGCAGCGCGAGCGTTGATCCCATCGGCGTATGATCGATCGCCTGTTCGCCAATGAATTGCGGTTGTCCGCGGGCATCGCGTATATAGACGCGCACCATTCCGGCGGGCAGCGCGTCACCGACGCCGTCTTTCGCGCCAGTCGTAAACCGGATCACGCTTTGCGCGCTTTGCGGATCGGCGGCATTGCCCAGCCAGGTGTTGCGGTACCGATAGATCTTGCGCGCCGATGCGCCCTTCACATCCAGAAATGACACCTGTTTCTGCTGCGCATTGGCGAGCGTCGTGCGTC
>JAYTHT010000300.1:0-1269 GCA_043732365.1 Novosphingobium sp.
ATGCGTGCGATGCCGGCGGCCAGACGCCGTTCGGCCGCGCGCACATCGGGGCGCCGCGCAATCAGCGCCGCACCATCGCCAGTCGCAGCAGCGCCGCACGGCGATCGGCCAGAATTTGCGGCACGAGCGCGGCCTGTTGATCGCGCAGTGCTGTCACGCGCAGCACATCCAGCCGGTCCGACCGCCCGCCATCGACCCGCGCGCCCGTGATCCGCACCGACATATCGAGCAATGCAACCGTGTCGCCCCGCGCGGCGGCAACACGAATGTCGGTGTTGGCGGCAATCGCATCAGCGACCACGCGGTTCAGTACGGGATCGTCATATAATTTCTACCACTGGTCGATCGCGGCTTCGCGCGTGACGGCAGCATTTTCGGCCCCGATGAACGGCGCGGCCGCAGAGCCAGCAGTGTGCGACCGCACATAGTTCGGCCCCACCGACACCCGGCCAGCGACGTGGTTGCCAGCAGCAACGGAATGAATGTCTTGAACATCATGGTGGCTCCTATTCGGCCGGCGTCAGCGATGGTCTGCGCAGCGGCGCGCGCAACCGCCAGGTCAGGCGCCGGGACAAGACGTAGAACGTGGGCGTGAACAGCAGGCCAAACGCGGTAACCCCGGCCATGCCAAAGAACACCGCAGTGCCCAGCGCCTGGCGCAATTCCGCCCCTGCCCCGCTCGCGGTGACCAGTGGCACCGCGCCCAGGATGAACGCGAAGCTCGTCATCAGGATTGGCCGCAGCCGCGTTCGCGCGGCATAAATCGCGGCTTCGGCCGGGGCTTGCGCCAGACAAGGTTCGCTCTCGGCCAGCGTTGCCAACGCTCCACAGGGGGAGGAGCGACAGGCGCCAGGCCGCTTTCGGCGCAAGCTTTGCCTGCCACCGAAAATGATCGAATGTGCCAAAGGCGTCGGCGCGCGGGATTCAGAATGCCCCGATGTGTCTGCGAGTGGGCTACATCTACCCGGACACATTCAATACCATTCGGTATAGAATTTCCGAGCGGGGTCGTCAACCGATTTCTGTACCGATTGGTAATCTATTTTAACGGAAGATGTACCGGCCGATCAACGACCCGGCCACAACGCCAGCGTAGTCTCAACCAATTGCGTCAAATGCGTTGCATCGACGCCAGTGCTGGCCTGTACGCTCATGCCCTGCATCACCGCCGACAGGTACGTGGACAGCGCCTCGGGCGTTACCGTGTCGGGCAGATCGCCCTCGGCCTTGGCGCGGGCAAAACGTTCAACAATGGCGTGTTCGGAAGAT
>JAYTHT010000301.1:0-1268 GCA_043732365.1 Novosphingobium sp.
CTTTTTGCATTTGCAGGCCTGTTTTCTTGGCTTGGCTTTGGTTGCGGCAAATTCTTCGCGTGTGAGAAATCCGCTACCATTTCTGTCGGCAGCCTTGAATTTGTTGATCGCTTTGACCGACCATTCGTCGAATGTCAGCAGGTTGTTGCCATCGATGTCGAGTTTGCGGAATTCCTTGGCGCGCGGGGCCAGCATTTCGGACATCGTGATTTTGCCATCGTGGTTGCGGTCGAGGCGATCAAAGCGTTTCTGCTCTTTGGTCGCCTCGGGCACACCGGGCAATTCAGGCCCGGTGGCGTCACCGGCATCGGCCTCGGGCAAAGGCTCGTCATCGATGGCGTCGGCTTTTGGCGAGGGCAGCGCCAGATGTGGCACTTGCGGCGCGTTGTCCGACGCCGCACGCCCCTGCCACCAGAACACGCCCGCCGCCACCAACAGCAATGCGCCCAGCGCCCCGATCACAATTCTGTTCATGGTATACCGCCCGCGCTAATCCAGCCCGTTCGTAGAACCCGGCACCTCAAGTGGCGAGATCGAGATCCTGCCGATATGGCGAGATCGGGTGGCGAGATTGGGCGACTAGCGTCCGAACCAGCCCTTGCGCAACGCGCCCAGCATGACGCGCCAAGGCGGCATCGTCCCGGCGCGGTCAAAATGGTCGAGTAGGACCAGCGGACGCAAGGCGCGCGGCAGGTCAGCCTTGTAGACCCCGTTGCCTTTCGCCCAATTGGCGGCCGCCGCAGTCAGCATGGGTGTTTGCACGATACCGGCCATACGCGCCAACGCGACAATCGCCCCGGCGCGCGCCTGATCGAGCGCGACACCGCCGTCTTCGCCAACGACTTGCGCCTCCCAGCCATCGACCAGCGCGCCAAGCGCGGCGCGTTCGTCATCCCATGCGACCAGGACCGCCAGCAGAGGTTCTCCGCGCGGTCTGTCTGCCGCCATTTCGGCCAGGCGATCGCGCCACCACGCCAGGCGTAACTGGATCATGATCGGCTCTCGCCCGGCACGCGCCGCATCGGCAAGCCGGTGGTCGAGCACAAGCAGCCCGGTCCATGCGGGTCGCAGCGCGCGCGGCGCATACGCGATGGCCAGGCGTTCAGGCGGAGATAGCCATTCTTTGGCAATTGCGTGCGGTGACGGCGCCGGGGACGGCGCCGGGGATGGAGACGGGGACAGCGCCGGATCAACCACCGGTCCGCCCTCGCCCCGTTACATTGCGATCAACGATAGCACACCTTGCGCACCGCATCGGCGATCTTGCC
>JAYTHT010000302.1:0-14021 GCA_043732365.1 Novosphingobium sp.
CCCGCCGCCGCCAGGCAATCGAGCGCGGTGACCATCGTGGGCCGCACTGCGCCCGCCAGCACCGCCAGCACCGACGCGCCATCAAGCGTGTGGCCCAGCATCGCCGCCTCTTGCGCAAATAGCGCGTCAAATTGCGCGGCATTGATTTCGGCACGTTCGAACAGCGCCCATGCATTCGTATCGGGGTTGGTCGCATTCACATGGCGAATGAAATCGTGCGGCAGCGCGCGTTCCGATTCCAGCCGGTTGAACGCTTCGAACGGCGACGCGGTGATCACCCCGCCGAAATCGAAAATCACCGCTGCAAAACGGCGCGATAGTTGCATTGGCATCTCCTGACAGCGCCTTGTCACGCCGGGCTGTCTGATCTGTCTAACCAGTCGTTTAAGCTGGGCAAGCGCGCAATTGTCCATTGACGGGCACAGGGCGCTGCGCCGATGTCGTTGTGGTGCGCGACGGGCGCACCGCTCAGGCTATCGGGGCTATCGCTATGCCATCCAAATGTCTTTCAATCGCTATCGCCTGCATGACGGTCCTGGCGCCGGCTGCGCTGTTGGCAAAGCCGACGCACGACGATCATGCACCGGTTTCGGCGGCGCAGATTGCCGGTGCAGTGGCAGATCCCACGCGCGAACCCGAAAATCGTGTGCTCGATGCCGGGCGTATGCCCGATGCGATGCTGGCCTTCGCGAAATTTCGCAGGGGTGAGGTGGTGGCCGATTGGGGCGCGGGCGGCGGATATTATTCGGAGATGATCGCCGACGTCGTGGGACCCAAAGGTATCGTCTATGCCATCGGAGTTGCGGCCAATTATGATGCCAAAAAATGGGCGCCGGTGCTGGCGCATCACGCCAACATTCGCCCGCTGTATGTGCCTGGCGAAGCCGAAGCGTTGGCGCCCGCCAGCCTCGACGAGATATTTGCCCATCTCGAATACCATGATCTGTACTGGTCATCGGCAAAATACCATTACCCGGTGCGCGATGTCGAAGGGGTCCTGCGCAACTGGTTTGGCGCGCTGCGGACCGGTGGCCGCGTGGTCGTGATCGACCACGCCGCGCTAACCGGGGATCCGCGCGAAACCGCCGACAAATTTCATCGTATCGATCCGGCGCGGGTGCGCGCGGATTTCGCCCGGGCCGGGTTCGTGCTCGATGGCGAAAGTGCCGTGCTGCACCGCGAAGACGACTCCAAGACCGTGGGGGTGTTTGACCCCAAGGTAAGGGGTCATACGGATCGGTTTGCGATGCGGTTCGTAAAGCCCTGATAGCCCATCACAAATCTGATTTATAACAATAATCTGATAATGGCAAAAAGGGCAATGCGATCGGGCTTTTTGCACTTGCACAATAACTGTGTGCAGTGCACACCACAAATGCCTTTCAGGCATCCTCTCCCAAAACTTTTCAGCCCGGCCGGCGACGGCCGGGCTTTTTTTGGGTCGGGCTCTTTTGTCACAAGATCTGCGTGAATTTCAGGGCCTTGATGGTTCCTCTGCGTACGACCTTGACGCAAACGCTGACATTGCGTATCCCCCAGACCCTGATTCCCGAGTGCAGCCCTGCGGGCAGGTGGATTCGTTTGCCTGTGGTCCTGCCGGTCCGCGCCCGTCCATTCGAACATAAAAGAGCATACCCATGAAGCGCACATTTCAGCCAAGCCTTCTCGTTCGCGCGCGCCGCCACGGTTTTCGTGCCCGCACCGCCACGGTTGGTGGTCGCAACATCCTGCGTGCGCGCCGCGCTCGTGGCCGGAAGAAACTGTCGGCCTGACGCAGAAGCGGTCGGGGTCTGCTGTGGCGGGTGACCGCAACGCCGAACCCGATGCGCCATTGGCCGGGACGTTGTCTTTGGCCGTTATCCGCAAGAGGGCGGATTTTGTTGCTGCAAACCATGGGGTCCGGGTCGCAAGACCCGGCTTTGTGTTGTTGGTAAAGCCGGGCCTTGTTACCGATGGCCCCGTTGCCGCCGGCGATGCTGTCGCTTCCGGTGGCGCTATACCTGATCGGGCGCGCTTTGGCGTGACCGTTACACGCAAGATCGGCAATGCGGTGGCGCGCAATCGCATGAAACGGCGCTTTCGCGCGCTGTTGCGTGATATTCTGCCACATCAGGGCGTGGCCGGTGCCGACCATGTGCTGATCGGTCGCGAAGGCGGCATTGAACGTGATTTTGCGCAGTTGCGTGCCGAGCTTGAGGCGGCTTTGACACGCATCGCCGCTGGTAAAGGCGATCCGCCGCGTCGTCCCCGCCAAGGTGGCAAATCCCAAAGTGGCAAATCCCAGAGTGGTCAATCCCAAAGCGGTCAATCTCGGTGAAACGCATGATGATCCTGATCGTTCGGGCCTGGCAAATCGGGCCATCGGCGGTCTTGCCACCCAGTTGCCGCTATCTGCCGAGCTGTTCTGCTTATGCGATAGAGGCGCTGGAACGGCACGGTGCGTTTAGGGGTGGTTGGCTGACGCTGAAGCGGCTATTGCGCTGCCAACCGTGGGGTGGCAGCGGCTTTGATCCGGTTCCCTGAACAGATTTAAGGCCAGTTTCGAGCGGGCGTTCCAAGCGGGCAAAGTCCGTCCGTTGCGCTAACCCGATATTTACCCCCATTTTAGACTTACAAATGCGAGGCACAGTGGAAAATCAGCGCAACATGATCTGGGCGGTGGTCCTGATGGGGGTCATCCTGATCGGCTGGCAACTGGGCCTGGGCTATCTGTATCCGCACATGGGCGCAAAGCCGGCGGTCGTGGCGACTGCGCCTGTGGCTCCTGCGCCGACACTGGCCCATGCTGCAGCGCCCGCTGGTGTCGACGCTGCGCCCGCCAAACCGACGCGTGAAGGCGGATTGCAATCGCCCGAAGATCTCGCCGCCGAAGCGACCGATCTGAAAACCGCACTGGCGGCGCCGACCCGCGTGGCGATCGTTGCGCCCGGCGTTCTTGGTTCGATCAATCTGTCGGGCGCGGTACTCGACGATCTGACGCTGAACCGTCATCGCGAAACAATCGACGCCGGTAGCCCGCCGGTGCGCCTGTTTTCCCCCGCGGGCAGCCCAGCGCAGCATTTTGCGCAAGTTGGCTGGATTGGCGATAATGGCCTGGCCACGCCCGGCGGCAACACACTGTGGCTGGCCGATGGGACCCGCCTGACGCCCACGACCCCGATTACGCTGCGCTGGACCAATCCAACCGGGCAGACGTTTGCGCTGAAATATGCGATTGATGACAACTATATGGTCACCGTCGCGCAAAGCGTGACCAATGACGGTGCCGCACCCGTAACGGTGCGCCCGATTGCCATGGTCAACCGGACCGACCGCACCGCCAGCCTCGATACCTGGCAGGTGCATTCCGGCCCGATCGGAGCATTCGATGGCGCGGTCAATTTTTCCAGCCATTACAAAGATGTCGCCGCCGCCAGTGCGATTGCGCCAGCCGGCATACCCAATTGGATCGGGTTTACCGACATCTATTGGTTGTCGGCGCTGATCCCCGATGCCGCGTCGCACCCGGCGGGCAGTTTCCGTGCGCTGGGCGGCGGTTTGTTTCGCGCCGATCTGGTCTATCCGGCGGTCGCGGTTGCGCCGCATCAGACGGTCAGTCAGAATTTGCGCGTATTTGCCGGGGCCAAGGAAAACAGCCTGCTGGAAACTTACGAGAAACAGGGTATTGCCAATTTCTCACTCTCGATCGACTGGGGCTGGTTCCGCTGGTTTGAGAAACCGATTTTCTGGCTGCTCGACAGCCTGTTCAAGGCGGTCAAGAACTTTGGCGTCGCGATCATCCTGCTGACGCTGATCGTGCGTGGTGCGATGTTCCCGGTGGCGCAGCGGCAGTTCGCCTCGATGGCGGCGATGCGCGCAATCCAGCCGAAAATGAAGGCGATCCAGGAACGCTACAAAGACGACAAACCGCGCGCGCAACAAGAAGTGATGGCTCTGTACAAGACTGAAGGGGTCAATCCGCTGGCCGGATGCCTGCCGATGTTCCTGCAGATTCCGGTGTTCTTTGCGCTGTACAAAGTGCTCGTGCTGACGATCGAAATGCGTCATCAGCCGTTTGTCGGCTGGGTCCATGACTTGTCTGCGCCCGACCCCACGCATGTGCTCAATCTGTTTGGCCTGCTGCCATTTACCCCGCCCGGGTTCATGGGCATCGGCATTCTGGCGATCGCCCTTGGCACGACGATGTGGTTGCAGTTCAAGCTGCAGCCCGCAGCCATGGACCCGTCGCAACAGCAGGTCATGTCGATCATGCCGTGGATGATGATGTTCGTCATGTCGACGTTTGCATCGGGGCTGTTGATTTACTGGATCACGTCGAACCTGCTGACAATCGGGCAACAGCGTTATTTGTACAGCCGGCATCCGCAATTGAAGGCGCAAGCATCAAAGGACCAGACCGATATCAACCGGGTGGTCAAGCGTGACGAAAAGAAGACCTGAGCCATGGTATCGAAAACTGGACCCGATGCCGAGGGCCTGCGCCTCATGGCGTTGGAAGAGCGTGCGAGTGCGCTGTTTTCAGGGCGCGTGGAATTTCTGAAATCGGCGCCAGCGCTGCAATTTCTGCCCGACCCGGTCGAGCCTGAAATCGCGTTTGCGGGACGTTCGAATGTCGGCAAATCGTCGCTGCTGAACGCGGTCACCGGGCGCAAATCGATTGCGCGGGCCTCGGTCACGCCGGGCCGTACGCAAGAATTGAACTGGTTCGAAGTGGGTGATCCCACGGTCATGCGGCTGGTCGACATGCCCGGTTATGGCTTTGCCAAGGCGCCGATCAAAGTTGCCGAGGCATGGCGCAAACTGGTGCGCGATTTTTTGCGTGGGCGCGCCGTGCTGAAGCGCACGCTGCTGTTGATCGATGCGCGGCACGGGGTCAAGCAGGTCGATATCGATATGATGACGATGCTGGACGAAGCCGCAGTCGGTTACCGCATTGTCCTGACCAAGGCCGATAAAGTCCGCGCCGAAGACCTGGCGGAAACGCTGGCTGCGACAGAAGCGGTTGCGCGCAAGCACATTGCCGCGTTTCCCGGTGTCATGGTCACATCGGCGGAAAAGCGGGCGGGCATCGCCGCCTTGCGCGCAGCAATCCTGGAAGACTCAGAAATCTAGATTGGCACGCATGATGAAACTGGTGATCGGGAATCGCAGGTATTCCAGCTGGTCTTTGCGGGGCTGGCTGGCGTGTCGCCAATCGGGTCTGCCGTTCGATGTCGAACTGGTCTCGCTATACGGTCCCGATTGGGATGAGGTGCAACGCACGAATCCCGCACTGGCGCCATCGGCGGGCAAAGTGCCGATTCTGTGGGATGGCGGAACTGTCGTTTGGGACAGCCTGGCGATCATGGAATACCTGGTTGATCGGCTATGCGATGATGGTGTCGGTCGCGAACGGTTTTGGCCGCGCGGATCGGCGGCGGCGGCGCTGGCGCGGTCGCTGGTGGCCGAAATGCACGGTGGATTCACGGCCTTGCGCGGCGCATTGCCATTCAATCTGGGCCGCACGGGTGCGCCAATTGCGCTCGCACCGGAAGTTGTCGCGGATATCGATCGCATCCTGACTTTGTGGGCAGAGGCGCGGGCGCGGTTTGGGCAGGGCGGGCCTTATCTGTTTGGCACATTTGGCGCGGCCGACATTGCGTTTGCGCCGGTTGCGCTGCGCTTTATCAGCTATCGCGTGCCACTGCCCGGCTTTGCCAATGGCTATGTCACGGCGTTGAATGAACACCCCTGGATTGTCGCCTGGCGTGCACAGGCCGATGCCGAGACATGGCGCGTTGAACGATTTGAAATTGCATGACGATCGCTGACGAAATTTTGCTCGACCCGGTCACTTTGGCCGAACGGCTGATGGCCTGCGACAGCGTTACCCCGGCGACGGGCGCGGTATTTGCCGAACTGGCCATGCAATTGGCCCCGCTGGGCTTTGCCGTGCACCGCTTTGTGGTGGGCGAGGCGCCCGATGGACCGGTCGAAAACCTGGTCGCGGTGCGCGCCGGACCGACTGGAAGCCGTCATTTCGCATTTGCCGGCCATCTCGATGTCGTGCCTGCGGGCGAGGGGTGGACCAGCGCGCCGTTTGCTCCCGAACGCCGCGGAGACTTGCTGTATGGTCGCGGCGCGGTCGACATGAAGGGTGCGATTGCAGCGATGGCCACAGCCGTTGCAACGATCCCGGTCGATGCCGGCACGATCAGCTTTCTGATTACCGGCGACGAAGAAGGCCCGGCGCGATTTGGCACGGTCGAAATCATTGCGCATTTGCGCGCAACCGGCCAATTGCCCGATTTGTGCCTGGTGGGGGAGCCGACGTCGGCGCACCGGCTGGGTGACATGGCCAAAATTGGACGGCGTGGCTCGCTCAATCTGTGGTTCACGGCCAGTGGTGCGCAAGGGCATGTCGCCTATCCAAATCTGGCCGACAATCCGATCCCCCGGCTGATTGCCTTGTTGGCCGAACTCGATGCGATCGTGCTCGATCAGGGGAGCGACTGGTTTCAGGCGTCAAATCTGGAAGTAACCGACCTTGGCGTCGGCAACCCGGCGACCAATGTGATTCCCGCAGAGGCGCGCGCGCGTGCCTCGATCCGGTTCAACGATCGGCATCGCGGGGCGGATCTGGTCGCGCGTGTGACCGAACTGGCCGATCGCCATCGTGTCGCGGTGCGTGCGGTCATTTCGGGCGAAGCGTTCCTGACCCTGCCCGGCGTGTTTTCGACGCTCGTATCCGACGCGGTTGCAGCAGAAACCGGAATTACGCCCGATTTGTCGACCACCGGTGGCACATCGGACGCGCGATTCCTGCGTGCGGTGTGTCCGGTGATCGAATTCGGCCTATCGAACGCGACGATGCACAAAACCGATGAGGCCGTGGCGATGGCCGACCTTTTCGTCCTTTCGCGGATCTATCGCCGGATTGCGCTTGCGGCGTTGGCGCTGGTGTCAGCGCCGCTTTCTTAGCACGATATAGACCGCGCCTGTTCCGCCGTGGCGCGGCGTGGCGCCGCGCACGGCGGCAATGTGTCCGGCGTGTGGACTGTGCGCCAGCCAATCGAGCAGTTTGGCCCGAATCGCGCCGCGCCGATTGCCGTGCTGATCTTGTTCGTCATGCGGGCGGGGTTTGCCCGCGATCAACAGAATCACCCGCGCGCCGATCGCCAGCGCCTGTGCAATTCCGCCGTTCAGCCGGGCATGCGCAGTGTCGAGCGTCATGCCGTGCAGATCGATCGTGATATCGGGCACAATCGTGCCGCGCGCCAGTTTGCGATCCCAGGTGCCGTCGAGCCCGTCGGTGGTCATTGTGGACTTTGTCGGGAGCGGTATTGGTGGGGGCAGTAGTGGCGCAGGCACGCGGCCGCGCACGCGTTTCACGGGCAGTTCCGGCACTGCGATGGGCATGGGCGCAACCGGTTGCGGCAGCACAGATTTGACGACAGGATGAAGCGGGGTGACAGTCGCGGCAACTTTGCGCCACAGCGCGATTTCGTCCGCGCTCAATCCGCGCGGCGGGCGGGTCATCGGCCGGTGATACGCGCAAGCACACCGCGGGGCAGCAGGATCAGCGCATGGCCGTGGGCGCTCATCCCGCCTGCGATATACCGAGCATCGGCGCCCGCGCCCCAGAAACTGTCAAACCGGTTGGCGCCCTTGATCGCGCCGCCGGTGTCTTGTGCAATCCACAACCCGCCAACATCAGCCCGGTCGGTGGTCAGGAACACCGGCGCGCCGAGCGGGACAAACGCGGGATCGGCAGCGAGTGTGACGCGCGGCGTCACCGGCACCGACAATGCGCCCACCGGGCCGATGGTCGGGCCAGAGTCGGAAACACCCGCAATCGCGGTGGTGTCGCGGAAAAAGATATAGCTGCGGTTCTGTTGCATCAGCGCGCGGCCCTGATCGGGATTGTCGCGGATATAGCGCAAAATGCCCTGCATCGATCCCGCGTATTGCCCTGATCCGGTTCCGATCAGGCCCTGACCGTTCATCACGCTGCCGATGCCGGTATAGTCCCAGCCGTTTTCGCCGGCATAGCCAATGCGCATAATCGTACCGTCGGGCGCGCGCAATCGGCCCGAACCCTGCACTTGCAGAAAGAACAGTTCCGCCGGGTCTGCGGCCCAGCCAATTTCCAGGCCTTGCCCGGCCAAAGCGCCGCCCTCGATCTGCGCGCGATCCCAATAGGGTACGAACAGGCCATTAGCGTCATACCGGCCCAGCGGTTGATGCCCGTCGGGGTTGGGCGGAGCATCGCCCGGTTTTGCGCGCACCAGATCGGGCGGCAGGCGGTAGATCGGCACGTCAAACCCGGGCAACTGGTTGCGCGTGCCAGCTATCTCCGGCTCGAAATAGCCGGTGACATAGGACGTGCCGCTGCCAACTTGCGCGGTTTCAAACCACGCCGTGAAAAAGCTGGCGGCATCGTCACGTGGCCATGTGGCGGCGGCGTTGCAAGCCGAGACCCAGTCCTGCGGCATGGTTAAACCGCTGGTATCTGGGCGTAGCACCAATCGCACGCAACTGGCTGAAAACGCTTTTAACGCGCTGCGCGCGACCACTGGTGTCAGCGACAGGACACTGATTTCCGGACCTCGCTGCACGCCCAATGTGACAGCATTGGTCGCAGCGAGGGGTTTGTGCTGGGTCGCGGGCGGAACTGCCGCACCGCAAGCAGAGAGCAGGGCGAGCGACAGCAGCAGCCCTGCAGCGTTAAATCGGTTCAAGACTTTTACCCTGGTCGGCCCCTAACCCTGGTCGGCTTCGTCGAGTTGCCAATCGGGGTCGCGCGACGTCAGGTCGCGGGTAAAAGTCCACAAATCGCGGCTTTCGATTGCGTCATCGAGCGATCCTGCAACGACTACGCCATCACCATTGCGGGTGACCGAGGCGATGTCAGAGACAAAGCGGACCGCGATCCGCGCGACCGGCGCTTCGTAATCGGCCGAAACGATGCGAGCGTCGTTGATACGAATCAGGCGGGCATCGATGGCGTCACCCGCTTCGCTGCGTGCGTCGATTGCGGCGGCAAAGCTTTCATAAACCGCGCGTTCACACAATTGCGCCAGCGCGTCTTTGTCACCGCGCCAATATGTATCGAGCACCATGCCATAGGCGGCCTTTGCGCCGGTCAGGAACAGTGTGACATCAAACCGGCGATCAGCCGAAATAATTGCGCGGATGCCGACCTCTGCGCCGGCGTCAAACCCGGTCGGTTCGGGGGCGGGGCCAGCGGCGCGCGCTGCGATTGGGGTCTTGTCCGCCAACTTTGACGGCATCGGCCGCGGGGTCGCCTGCGGGTCGGCCTGATTCAGCCGGCGGCGCAGCGGTTCATCGCTGTCTTCCGGACGACGACCAAGCACGGCATAAAGCCGTAGACCCAGAAACACAGCGATCATCGCCAGGATGACAATTTCAACAATCACGCGCCAAATTCCCGCTTCAGGGCCCGGGGGGGCGACAAGAACGCGAAGAATCACGCGCCCGTCGAAACATTCGAAACTTAATGTGCCCGAGATAGATACGATTTACAAATGAACAACCGATGGACGAAGCTTTGTTGCATTTCCATGGCAAAAACGCCCGTTTGGGCAGGAATGGGTAACGGGATTGGCCCATCCTTGACCGTCAAGCCTGGCAGTTGCCGATATCGGACACAGGTGCTAGGCGCGCCGGTCAGGGACGGGCAACGCACCCGGCACAAAATTCACTGCTACGACGAAAGCAACGATCCATGGCCGACGAAGGCAACATCATCAGCAACCTCAATCTTGATCAGGTCGCCACTGGCCCGGTTGCCAATGGCGAAGACACCAGCCCCGCGATCGGGTTTATTTCGCAATATGTGAAAGACCTTTCGGTCGAAAACCCCAACGCTCCAGATAGCTTTCAGTGGCCGGACGCGCCGGAAATGGCGATTGATTTCAACATCGCCGCACGCAATATCGGCCCCGACGTGCACGAAGTCGAACTGAAGATCAAAGCTATCGCCAAAACGCCGCAAGGCACGGTCTATATCGTCGAATTGGCCTTTGGCGGCCTGGTCGCGATGCGCAATATCCCCGAAGATCAAGCGCATCCGTTCCTGTTTGCCGAAGCGCCGCGAATGTTGTTCCCGTTTGCCCGCCGCGTTATAGCGGATGCCGTGCGCGATGCCGGGTTTGCCCCGCTGATGCTCGAGCCGATCGATTTCAACGGGCTGTATTTCGCGCAATTGCAACAGCAGGCCGAAGCGTCCGTCGCCAACCCGATGGGCGAAGCCTGAACGTGCAGGGGCCCCGGATCATCGCCGGGTCCCCGCATTATCAACCCGGCGCCCGCGCATGAATCTGCTAAGGGCAACCGGCACGATCGGCGGGCTCACACTGATCAGCCGCGTTCTGGGGCTGGTGCGTGACAGCCTGTTTGCGCGATATGTCGGTGCCAGCTTTGCGTCTGATGCGTTTTTGGTCGCGTTCCGATTGCCAAATATGTTTCGTGCGCTGTTTGCCGAAGGCGCGTTTTCGTCGGCGTTTATCCCGATGTTCAATCAGAAAGTCGGCGACGCCGAAAGGCTTGGCGCCGAAAGGCGCGCTGTTACAGGGAATGGGGCCGAAGGGAGCGGATTAGCCGAGGGGCTGGTCTTTGCCGAACAGGCGCTGGCTGTGCTCCTGCCCGTGCTGATGTTTATGACTGTGCTGCTGGAAGTATTTGCCTGGCCAGTCACGCTGATGCTGTCGGGCAAATTCAACGGTGTTTCGCCGCGCGATTTCGACTTCGCGGTGTCGCTGTCGCGGATGACGATCCCCTATCTGATGCTGATCAGCCTGGTGTCGCTGTTTGGCGGGATTCTCAACTCGCTGAACAAATTCTGGGTCAATGCCGCCGCGCCGATCCTGTTGAACCTGACGCTGATCTTTGCGCTCGTGATGTTTCACAACCACGATCCGATGATGACCGCGCGCAACCAGGCGATTGCGGTGTCGGTTTCGGGCGCGCTGCAACTGGCGTGGCTGGGCTGGGCCTGCCGGCAAAACGGGATCAACTTGCGCCTGCGCTGGCCCCGGCTGAACCCGCAAGTCAAACGGCTGATGATGCTGATCCTGCCGGCAGCGGCGGGCGCGGGTGCGGCGCAGATCAACCTGGTGATTTCGACTGCGCTCGCCGCCTCGCTGCTGGCGCATGGCTCGGTCACATATATCTATATGGCCGACCGGTTGAACCAGTTGCCATTGGGGCTGATCGGCATCGGCCTTGGCACGGTGCTGCTGCCGACGATTTCGCGCCAACTGGCTGCGGGCGAGGATCTGGCTGCGCTTGATACGCAAAACCGGGGGATGGAACTGGCGCTGCTGCTGACTTTACCCGCCACCGCGGCGCTGGTCGTGTGCGGCGAACCGATTGCGGCGGCGCTGTTTGGCTATGGCCGGTATACGTCCGCCGACACGCATTTTACAGCGCAGGCGCTGGCGGCATTTTCGATCGGATTGCCGAGCTATATTCTGGTCAAAGTGCTGACCCCCGGGTTTTATGCGCGGCAGGATACGCGCACTCCGCTGCGCTTTGCGCTGATTTCGATGGCGGTTAATCTGGTTGGCAATCTGGTGCTGATCGTGCCGTTGCAACATATCGGGCCGCCGCTGGCGACCGCGATTGCGTCGACGGTCAACGTGTGGATGTTGTACCACCGGCTGGTGCGGCGGGGGCATTTCATCGCCGATCGGCGGTTGCGGCGGCGTGCGCCTCGCCTGCTGCTGGCCGCGCTGGCAATGGGCGCCGTGTTGTGGCGTGGGCAGATCCTGATCATGCCATATGTCCACGGGTCATGGATGATGCGTTTTGCCGCGCTGGGCGCGCTGGTTACCGGCGGCATGGTCGTCTATGGGCTGGCCACGGTGATCATGGGGGCGTTTTCGCGCGATGACATCGCCATGTTGATCCGGCGGCGCGCTAAGTCCGCGTAATGGCCAGCGTGTCATAATCATAAGGTCTGACATCGATGCGTATTGTTTCCGGCATTCAACCGACCGGCGATCTTCACCTCGGCAATTATCTCGGGGCGATCCGCAATTGGGTGGCGATGCAGGACGAATGGAGCGCCAAAGGCGCGACTTGCCTGTATTTCCTGGCCGATCTGCACGCCATTTCCATGCCGCATGTGCCAGCTGACTTGCGCCGTAGCACGCGCGACATGGTCGCCGCGTTGGTTGCCTGCGGTATTGATCCCGATCGGTCGGTGCTGTTCAACCAGGCGCAAGTCCCCGCGCATGCCGAATTGCAATGGCTGTTGAATGGCACCGCGCGCACCGGCTGGTTGAACCGCATGACGCAGTGGAAAGACAAAGCGGGCAAAAACCGCGAAGGCGCATCCGTGGCGCTGTACACGTATCCGGTGCTTCAGGCCGCCGACGTCCTGTTGTATCAGGCGACCCATGTCCCGGTGGGTGAGGATCAGAAACAGCATCTGGAACTCGCGCGCGACATCGCGCAGAAATTCAATAACGATTTCGCCAGCGACGGTGCGCCGGTGTTTACCCTGCCCGATCCGATCATCCCGCCAGAGGCGGCACGGATCATGTCGTTGCGCGATGGCACCGCCAAAATGAGCAAGTCCGACCCGTCGGACCAGAGCCGCATCAACCTGACCGATGATGCCGACACGATCATGCAAAAGGTGAAAAAGGCGCGCACCGATCCCGAGCCGCTGCCGGGCGACGCGGCCGGCCTGGCTGACCGGGCAGAGGCGCGCAATCTGGTGGGCATCTATGCGGTCATGGCGGGGAGCGATGTGGCCTCGGTCCTGGCCGAATTTGGTGGGCAGGGGTTTGGCACGTTCAAACCCGCGCTGGGCGATCTGCTGGTTGATCGGCTGGCGCCGATCGCCGCGCGCTATCGCGAATTGCGCGATGACCAGACCGCGCTCGATGCGATCCTGGCGCGCGGCGCGCAAAAGGCGCGGGTGCTTGCGCGTCCGACGCTCGATGCTGCTTATGCTGCACTGGGCCTGGTTACATCTGGGTAATCAGGACGACTTGGTCATCATGGGGGCTGGTCAAGCGAGGTTAGCTGAGGCAAATCTGCTGTTCGAACAAGGCGCAAAGGATTTGGCGCGCGCGCCCCGTTATATGTGTGAATATCACAGGGCCGCAAAGCAGACACACGCGGTTTGGCAGGGGCCGGTTTGGTAGGGCCCGATTTGGCAGAGAATGCCGGCTGGTTCAGGAGTGGAAAAATGCCAATGAACACGAAGTTTCGGATTCGTTCGGTCGCATCGATCGTCTTGCCAATGGCGCTTGTCGCAACGCTTGGCGCGGGGCTGTCGGGCTGTGCCGAACCGTTCAATGCCAATGTTTCGCGGTTCCAGCATGAATTGCCCGCGCCGCAAGGTCAGACTTTTGCCGTTGTTGCCGAAGATCCGCGCAATGCCGGCGGACTCGAATTCGGGCAATACGCTGCGATGGTCGCCGATCAGTTGCGCAAACAGGGTTATGTCGCGGGCAATCCGGCGACGTCGGACCTGGTGGTCGAATTCGACTATGGCATCGACAAAGGCCGCGACCGGATCAGCATGTTTGGCCCCGATCCGTTCTGGGGCCCATGGCACGGTTATGGATACGGCTATGGCCGCGGCGGGTATGGTCGCGGCGGGTTTGGGGGCGGCTATGGCGGCGGTTTCTATGGTGGGGGCAGCTGGGGCTACGGATTGTATGACCCGTGGTTCAACGATGTCAGCGTGACGACGGTCTATACCAGCGGCGTCGATGTGCAGATCAAGCGCCGCAGCGACGGCCAGCGCGTGTTTGAAGGTAAAGCCCAGGCGGTGTCGCCATCAAACCGGCTGGCCTATGTCGTGCCCAACCTGATCGAAGCCCTGTTTACGGGCTTTCCCGGGCACTCGGGCGAAACCGTGCGGATCTCGATCGCGCCCGAAAAGAAGAAATAAGCGTCCGCCCCGGGACGGGGAGGATTTGGCTAGACGATCGGGGTTGCTGCGGCGACCCCGGTCGACCCAAACCCACCTGCGCCGCGCGCGGTCGGATCGAGCTCTT
>JAYTHT010000303.1:0-14016 GCA_043732365.1 Novosphingobium sp.
GTGCTTGTGCCGGGCCTGTCGCTGCGCGTTGACATCGACACATTGTCCGCGCGCGGTGCGATCCATAAGATCCGCAACGAGGAAAAGCGGAACCAGCAATGAGCGCCCCGGCAACTGCCCCTGTAACGTCTGCAGCGGTCGACCTGCCAGCCCCCGTCGCTACGGGCAGGCCCAAAAACGCCGACCTGACCGCATGGCTGGCGGTGGTCGCGGGCGCGATCGGGGCGTTGATGGCCACTCTCGACATTTCGATTGTCAATTCGGCGCTGCCCACGATCCAGGGCGAAATCGGCGCTTCGGCGACCGAGGGCACCTGGATTGCGACATCGTATCTGGTGTCAGAAATCATCATCATCCCACTGACCGGCTGGCTGGAACGCGTGTTCGGGCTGAAACGGTTTCTACTGGTCATGTCGGCGCTGTTCACGATGTTTTCGATCGCCTGCGGCTTTGCCAGCACGCTGCCCGAAATGATTGTGGGCCGCGTCGGGCAGGGCTTTACCGGTGGCGCGATGATCCCGACCGGCATGACGATCATTGCGACACGTCTGCCGCGCCATCAACAGCCGATCGGTACGGCCTTATTCGGATCGACGCTGATCATGGGCCCGGTTCTGGGCCCGCTGGTCGGCGGCTGGCTGACCGAAAACTACAACTGGCACTATGCCTTTTTCGTCAACATTCCGGTGTGTATCGTGTTGATAATATTCCTGATTGTCGGGCTGAAGGCGCAGGATATGAAGCTTGATGAATTGAAGCAGGCGGATTTTCTGGGCATCGCGGGCATGGCCGCCGGGCTGGGCGGGCTAACCGTCGTGCTGGAAGAGGGCAACCGGGAACAATGGTTTGATTCAACGCTGATCTGGCGCCTGACCGCATTGACCATTTTCGGCTTTGTCATGATCGGGCTGGGCCAGATTTATGCCAGACGCCCGGTCGTCAAACTGGCACTGTTGCGAAACCGGGCATTTGCCGCCGTGTTTTTGCTCGGACTCGTGATCGGCGCGGTGCTGTATGGCACGTCCTATGTCATTCCGCAGTTTTTGGCGGCGGTTGACGGGTACAACGCGCTACAATCGGGTTCGATCGTGTTTCTGGCAGGAATCCCGGCGGCAATGATGATGCCGTTGTTTCCGTTGCTGGTCGCACGGATCGATCTGCGCGTGGCAATTTTTACAGGCCTGATGCTGATGGCCGGGTCGTGCTGGATTGATACTGCGCTGTCTGCGCAATCGGATGGATCGGATTTCTATCTGTCCCAATTAATGCGCGGATTGGGCCAGGCGCTTTCGATGCTGTTCCTCAACCAGGCGGCAATTGCCAGTGTCAGACCCGACGAAGCGGCCGATGCATCGGGCCTGTTCAACGCCGCGCGCAACCTGGGCGGATCGATATCGCTGGCGCTGCTGGCAACGTTGCAGGACCGGCGGCTCGAATTTCATCACTGGACACTGTTTAGCGCGATTCCTGCAAATGCCACCAATGTTCAGGCTTGGTTGCAAAGCCAGACCAATGGGGTTGGTTATGACGCCACGCTCGGCGCGCTTCAAACCATCAACGCGGCGGTCATACGCGAAGCTTTGGTGATGAGTTACACCGATGAATTCGTCGCGCTGGTATTTGCAATCACCATCGCTGCTCCGCTGGTTCTGCTCCTGCGCCCGCTGCAAAAGGGCCACCATAAAATGGCTATGCATTGATGTTTGCCTTTTCTCGCTCGCTCTTCGCTCTGCCTTCGCTTGCTCTGCTGGCTGGTTGTGCCGCAGTCGGACCCAACTGGCACGGCGCGCCGGTCGTCGCGCCCGATGCGGCCGCACGTGGCGCCTTTGTCCGCGCGCCGGCCAAAGTCACGGCCACACCCCCCGCACCACGCTGGTGGGAGACCTTTGACGATCCCGTGCTGAACGATCTGATCACTCGCGCGCTGGCTGGTTCACCCGATCTGAAATCGGCAAAGGCCCGGATCGACCAGTCGCGCGCAACGCTGTCGGTCGCCAAAGGGTCGCTCTTGCCGTCTGCGACGGTGGGCGCGCTGGTCGGTGAAGCGTCGTTGCCCGGCACCATTCTGGGCAGAAGCGGCCGCCTCTCGGAACAGATCTATGCCGACAATTTTCAGGCATCGTGGGAAGTGGACTTGTTCGGTGCCAATCGCCGCCGGGTCGAAGCCGCGCGCTATCGCGCCGACAACGCGGTCGCGTCTGCAGACGATGTCGCGGTTACTTTGTCCGCCGAAATCGCGCGCGCCTATGTCACGTTGCGCGCGCAACAGGCGATTGCTGGCGTGCTGGTCCAACAGGTTGATTGCGATCACCGGCTGGTGACCGCCGCGCAAGAACGCTTTGCCCATGGCACCGTTGCCCACCAGGCGGTTGACACCGCGCATTCGGCACTGGCGCAAAGCGAAAGCGATCTGGCCGATACGCATGTGCAGATGACCGTGCTGGCGGATCAGATCGCTGTGCTGACCGGGCAGGAACCCGGCGCGCTCGATACACTGGTGGCAACGGCGGGCGCGGTGCCGCTGGCACCTGCGCAAGTTGCGGTGGGCGATCCGGCACGGCTGCTGCGCCACCGGCCCGATATACGCATGGCTGAAAGCGAACTGGCCGCGGCCAATGCCGATCTGGGCGCGCGAATTGCGGATCGGCTACCCTCGATCAGCTTTACCGGCATTCTGGGGCTTGGAGGCACCAACCTGAGCGATGCGGTTTCGCCCAGCAGCCTGATTGCGCTGCTGCTGCCCCAACTGAAATGGAACCTGTTCGACGGTGGCCGTGCAAAGGCGCAGGAACGCGGCGCGCGCGGCGCGCGGGCAGAGGCGGAGGAGAACTATCGCTCGCACGTGCTCGATGCGTTGCAGGATGCGGAAAATTCGCTGACCCGGTTTGGTGGTCAGCGCGTAACGTTGGCCAAGGCGATCGAACAACATGACGCCGCAATGCATCTGGCCGCGTTGCAGGCCGATCGCGCGACCGGCGGCACATTGTCGCGCGCCGATGCCATTTCGGCGCAGCGCCAGGCCTTGCGCGCGCAACTTGGTACTCTGTCAGCGACCGCGCAATTGACCACCGATTTCATCGCCGTAGAAAAGGCGCTGGGGCTCGGCTGGGAAGCTCAGGAATTGCACAAATGAGCCGAGTGCGTCTTATTTATACTATCTTGACCATGCCAAAAATTCGGGCACACTGGTCATCTAGAAAACCGATAAGGTGGATAGGTGAGACGGATGAGCTGGGTATCAAACATGGGCCGGAGGTTTCTGCACGCATATACCGAAGGGCTGGTCATGACCTGCCCCATGCATCGTGCAGAAGCGTTTTTCAGCGACACATTCAACGCCGATGGTCAGACAGGTGGTCAGACACCCGCCGCAATCGGCCAGTCGCAAAGTAATGTCCAAGCGGCCCTCCGACCCGAATATGCGGGATCATATCAGGCACAGTCCTTCAGTTCCGTCAGGCATTGATCCAGGCTGGATAGATGTGGGTGCGATTGCCCCTCCTGAACCCGTTTCTTTGGGACAATCTGATGACGCGGCGGCATATCCAACAAAGGCCGTCCAAACAGCGCAAAATCAATTAACGCGGGCTGGTGTCGATCCCGAAGTAGTGGACCGACCCAACGTTGAAACCCTTGAGGAATGCCTGGCCGCCGCATTTGTGCGACGGGGCCGTCCTTCTGTGGCCGAGGCCGAAGCCTTGTCCGGGCGGATCCTCGATGCCAGCTGGGACGTGCTGCTGACTGCCGGCTTTGAAAGCTTTACCTTTGACCGCGTTGCGCGCCATGCGCACATCGGCAAAGCGACGATTTATTCGCGCTTTCCGGGCAAGGTCGAACTGATGCGCGCGCTGCTGTCGCGACGTATCGAAATGCGCAGCGATCATTTCAAGGCTGCCGGGTCGGACTTGTCCATAGAGGCCGCGTTTTGCCTGCGCGCCGCCGACACGATCAAAATCCTGTTTTCCCCCGACGGGGCGCTGTTGGAACGTTTGATCGACTGGCTGGAACAGGAAACTGGTGAAGGACAACGCATGCGCGCCCAAGCCTATCGCGATGCGATCGATTCCATCGGGGCTTCGTTGTTGAATGCCGGCACACTTGGCGCAAATGAGAGTAACAGCGCGGAACAGGACGCCGACCCCGCCAGGCGCACATTCGCCGAACCGGCGCTAGCCGCGAGGCTGTGGCTGGAGGGCCTGATCGGGCACGCCAAACTGGCCTATACCGAGGGCGCGTCATCGCCCGCCGAAATCGAACGCTGGGCTTCCGATTACACCCGGTTTTTCTTTGCCGGTTTGCACGCGATGGCGGCCAACTAATCTGGTAGGTCGGCCCCGCGAGGGACCGCCCCTTCCCGCAAACTCAGAATACAATGCGTGCGGTCACGCCATATGTGCGCGGATCGCCCAGTTGCCCTACGATCAACCCGGCGTTGCCAGGCGCCACGGCAAGCTGTTGAAAATACCCGACGTCAAACGCGTTGCGGACCCAGCCATAGATGTCAAACCCGGTGTCGGCGCGGAACCCGGCGCGCAGATTGGTCAGCGCATATCCGCTGACCCAGGTATACGCTGATGGCGACGGGTTGGACGAAAACGCGGAGCGATAGCTGCCATCGACCCCTGCATACAACTCACCGCGATGGCTGAACATTGTGACGGGCACATTGCCTTCGCCGCCAAATGATAGCGTCAGCTTTGACACACCGGGCATGCGCTGCCCGGAAATGTCGCACGATGCCGGGCTCAGGCCGGGTGTTCCTGCGGCAGCCGGGGTTTGCGCAGCTGTGGCGGTGGTCCCACCGGCGAGTTCGGGCGGGCACGGCGCGGTGGGAAAACGGATATATCTGGAATCGTTATAGGCGCCGTTGAAATAGACGTTGAAGCGCGGGCCCGGACGCAGCGTCAGGTCCCATTCGACCCCCTGCACCCGCACCAGCGGCGCGCTGTCGACATAGCCGCGCAATGCGCTTTGCTGACCATTGTTCACGAGCGCCTGGTAATTGTGGATTTCGGTTCGGAACGCATCGACATTGAACGTCAGACGGCGGCCCAGCCACTGCGTCTTTATGCCACCCTCAAAGTGATCGACATTTTCGGGTTTGACCGACACGTATTGCAACAGGGGCGCGCCGGTCGCATCCGCCGGGACGCCGTTGAGATTGATCCCGCCCGATTTGAACGTATGCGCATACGAGGCATAGGCGTGGATGTCGCGGCTGAGCGCGTAGCTGGCGGTGACGTCATAGGACACGTTCCACGCGCTGTAAGTCGCGGCAAAGTTTTCCGGCGCCAATTGCGACAGTTGAGATAGCTGGGCGGCGGTGTTGTTGCTGGCAAATTGGACCAGATTGCGCGAACTATCGGTAACCACCGAATTGTAATAGCCGCTTTTCCAGTCGTAATTCAGCCGTACGCCCGGCTGGATCGAAAACGCTTCGGTCGGTTTCCAGGTCAGCTGTCCATAAATCGCGGCGCTGGCATTGCGCAGGCCGATGCTGTTGCTTGACGACAAACCGTTCAGGCAATTGGTGTTGTAACAATCGGTCCGGCTGGTTGTGGGTTTTAGCAACCACTTGCTCGCCGCCGCGCCCTGCACTTGCAACCCTTCGGTCCGCACGGTCTGGTCAAAGCCAAACACCCCCAGCGTATAATCGAACTTCTGGCCCCCATGCGTAAGGCGGATTTCCTGCGTGATCTGGTGCTGTTGCGAGGGGTTTTGCGACACAGTGGTGACTGGCAGGCCGGTATAATCGCGGTCGTTCGATGGGTCCCAGTGCCAAAAACGCCAGGCAGTGATCGATGTCACGCTGCCGATACCGGTATCCACCACGGCCTTCAACGAAACACCGCCGACTTCATTCAGCGCGCGCAACGGCGTGTCGAGATCGGCCACCCGGGCAAATGGATTGGTGCTTGGCGGAACATACCCGGCAGTCGCCGCCAACGCGCCAAACTGCCGGTTAAGCGCGCGCTGGGTCGCACCGGTACGGGCATAGACAAACCCGCAGCAATCGGGGTTTTGCCGGTTGTAATCTGCCGCCAGGGTGATCTTGATGGCGTCGGTCGCCTTCCACAGCACTTGCGCGCGGCCGCCGATATTGTTCTGCCCATTGATTTTCTGATTGTCATAGGCGTTCATGACATTGCCGTCGCGATTGGTCGACGACACCGCCAGGCGCACCGCAACGCGGTCGCTCAACGGTCCTGAAATCGCGCCTTTCAGCTGGTAAAACCCTTCGTTGCCCACCGTTGCCTCGGTTCGCGCGGTGAAATCGAACGTCGGCTGGCGGGTGGTGATATTGATCGCGCCTGCCGTGGTGTTCTTGCCGTACAGCGTGCCCTGCGGACCGCGCAGCACTTCGATACGGTCGACATCGAGAAAGTCGAATGTCGCGGAGGCTGGGCGGGCGTAATAAACGTCGTCGACATAGACCCCGACACCGGGTTCGATGCCGTCATTGGTCAGCCCCAGCGTGGACCCGAGCCCGCGAATATTGAGCGCAGTGTTGCGCGGATTTTGTGAATAGAATTGCAGGGTCGGCGTCAGTTGCTGCACCCGGTCGATATTGAACGCGCCAGTGCGGTCAATATGTTCGCCGCCCAGCACCGATAGCGAGATCGGCACCGCCTGCGAAATTTCGGCGCGGTGGCGCGCCGTCACCAGGATGATGTCGTCGCCAGAATCTTTTGGCGCATCTTTGGGCGCATCCTTGGGCGCATCCGGTTGTGCCGGCGTTGTCGCATCGGGCGTTGCTGCCCACGCCGGGTTTGAAGCGATTATCGCCAGCGGCGCGACTGCGATCAGCAAAGGACGAAAAGACATCGGTTAGTTCCCTGAAAACAAGACTTTTGATGGTATCAATCGGGATCATGAACGCGTTGGACCACTCATCTGCCAACGCGTCAGGTCTGGACATCGCTGCCCCCGCTGTGATCGCGATCCCGCCTCCTGCTGTGACCTGTTGCCCGGGCATGCCGCCCCGACCAGTTCAACCAAGCGCATCTTATACTCTACTTATAAAGTAGAAATATAAGGAGTTCTTTTCCTCCTGAAAGCAGGCCTTTCCCGGAACAGTCGTGCGCGCCTGGTCTTGTGACATTAGCACCATCTCGCTTGCCAGCATGGTGGGCTGGCGTGCACAGACGCCAGACAGCGTTACAATGGAGTCATAAAAGCGCGATCATGGCTGGTTCCCCGCACGTCCCCCCGTATATTTCCGCGTTGACCCACGACAGCAGATTGTCTGAGCACAGGTCCCAGCCTGGCGCGCGCAGCCATGCCGAACAACTGGCGACGTTGCCCCCAGACCGCTATTTCAACCGCGAACTGAGCTGGTTGCAATTCAACCGCCGGGTCCTGGCCGAAGCGCAAAATCCCGATTATCCGCTGCTGGAACGGCTACGATTCTTGTCGATTTCGGGCAGCAATCTCGATGAATTCATGATGGTGCGCGTCGCTGGCCTGGCCGCGCAAGTGCGCAACCAGGTCGACGAAAAATCACTCGATGGGCAATCGGCAGGCCAGCAGTTGCAGGATCTGCACGGCGCGATCAGCGACCTGGTCGAAGCACAATATCAGATTTTCACCGAATTGACTGCGTTGCTCGGCGCGCAAGGCGTGCATATGATCACCGATCGCCGCCTGACCAAGCCGGAAGGCGATTTTTTCGCCGATTATTTCGAACGCCACGTCCTGCCCGCGCTGACCCCGCAGGCAATCGACCCGGCACACCCGTTTCCGTTCATCGCCAACCAGGGCAGTGGCATCCTGTTTTCGCTGGTGCGCATCGCCGACGACGCGCCCGTCAATGAAATGGTTCTGATCCCGCCGGCCATGCCGCGCTATGTCCGCCTGCCCGGGCTGCCCGCGACATGGATCGGTATCGAGGAACTGATCCGGCGCAAGGCGGCGACCATATTCCCCGGGTTTCGCATCCAGGGCAGCGGCATTTTTCGGGTATTGCGCGACAGCGATATTGAAATCGAGGAAGATGCCGAGGATCTGGTGCGCTATTTCCGCACTGCGATCCAGCGCCGCCGCCGTGGCCGGGTAATCGTCCTGTCGCTCGAATCGGAATTTGACGCGGGCGCAGAGGTGATGTTGCGCCAACAGATGCGGCTCGATTATGCGCTGGTGATCAAATCGCGCGGGCCGCTATCGATGACCGGCCTTTCCGCGCTGATCGATGACGAACGGCCCGATCTGAAATTCGAACCCTATACGCCGCGCTATCCCGAACGCATTCTGGAACACAACGGCGACTGTTTCGCGGCGATGCGTGAAAAGGATCTGGTGGTCCAGCATCCTTTCGAAAGCTTCGACGTGGTGGTCGATTTCCTGCACCAGGCAGCATCCGATCCCGATGTTATCGCGATCAAACAGACGCTGTATCGCGCGGGCAAGCAATCGGCCGTGATCGCCGCGCTGATCGCGGCAGCTGAGGCGGGCAAATCGGTAACCGCCGTGGTCGAATTAAAAGCCCGGTTTGACGAAGAACAGAACCTGCATTGGGCCAGCCAGTTGGAACGCGCCGGGGTCCAAGTGATCTATGGCTTCGTCGATTGGAAAACCCATGCCAAAGTGTCGATGGTCGTCCGCCGCGAAGGCGATGGCTACCGCACGTATTGCCACTTTGGCACCGGCAATTACCACCCGGTGACCGCGCGCATTTACACCGACTTGTCGTTTTTTACAGCCGATCCACGCTTTGGCCGCGATGCCGGCCTGTTGTTCAATTTCATCACCGGATATATCGAGCCTCGCGGCGCCGAAATGCTGGCGATTTCGCCCGGCGGCGTACGCACACGGCTGTATGAATGCATCGATCGCGAAATCGCCTTTGTCCGCGCGGGCAAGCCGGGCACGATCTGGGCCAAGCTGAACGCGCTGACCGATCCTGACCTGATCGACCGGCTGTATCTGGCCAGCCGTGCGGGTGTGTCGATCAGCCTGGTGGTGCGCGGGATCTGCTGTCTGAAACCGGGAGTTCCCGGCTTGTCCGATACGATTTCAGTCAAATCGGTGATCGGGCGCTTTTTGGAACACAGCCGGATTTGGGCCTTTGGCAATGGCGGCGCACTGCCCAATCGGCGCGCGCGGGTCTACATTTCGTCGGCCGACGGGATGAGCCGCAATCTCGATCGCCGGGTCGAAGTGCTGGTGCCGATTCGCAACGGTACCGTGCACGATCAGGTGCTTGACCAGGTCATGCTGGCCAATCTGCTTGACACCGAGCAAAGCTGGCAGCTTGACAGTGCGGGCACTTCGCATCGGGTCGCACCGGGACCGCAACCTTTCAATCTGCATCGGTATTTCATGACCAACCCATCGCTATCGGGACGCGGCGCGGCCCTGACCAAAGGGCGCAAAGTGCCCAAGCTGGCGCTGCGGCGCGGCGGCGCGTCCGCGAATTGACGCTGAAAACGCCCGCTATGACACGGCCCGCCCCCATGACGCCTGCTGTCCCCGTGACGACTGCTGTCCCCGTGACGACTGCTGTCCAATGACCCCTTCTGAACGCCGCGCGCCCCGCATCCCGATGCGCGCGATCATCGACATCGGTTCCAACACGGTCCGGCTTGTCATCTATGGCGGCCCGGTGCGTGCGCCCGAAGTGCTGCACAACGAAAAAGTCACCGCGCGACTGGGCAAAAGCGTCGCGGAAAACGGATTGCTGGGTCAGCGCGCCAGCGCGGCGGCGTTGGCCGCGCTGGCGCGTTATCGCGCGTTGCTGTCGTTGCGCGGGGTCGATCGGGTTGATGTCGTGGCGACCGCGGCGGTGCGCGATGCGACCAATGGCCAGCCGTTTTTGGAAAAAGTCGCCGCGATGGGTTTTACCCCCCGGCTGTTGACCGGTGAGCAAGAGGCAGAAACCAGCGCGCATGGCGTGCTCGGCGCATTTCCCGGTGCGCGCGGGATTGTCGGTGATCTGGGCGGGGGCAGCCTGGAACTGGTCGATATCGATGGCGAATTGTGTCGCCATGGCATTTCAATGCCGCTCGGCACGTTGCGGCTGGCGGCTTTGCGGGCGGCGGGCGATCGCGGGTTTGGGCAATTTGTAACCCGGTCGCTGAAAAAGGCGGACTGGACGGCAGAGCCGGGCGCGACGCTGTATCTGGTCGGCGGGTCGCTGCGGGCGTTTGCCCGCTATGCGATGGCGCGGCTCAATTGGGCGATCGATGATCCGCATGGATTTGAGCTCGATCCGGCCAGCGCCTTGCGCATTGCCAAGACGCTGGTGCGGCGGCGGCCCGAAATGTTGCGTCCACTCGCAGGCATTGCCACCGGGCGCATGAACAGCCTGCCCGATACCGCCGCGCTGCTGGCGGTCCTGATCCGCCGGTTAAAGCCTGGCAAGCTGGTATTTTCATCGTGGGGCCTGCGCGAAGGTGTGTTGGTCGAGGATATGCCGGCGGGTATTCGCGGGCAGGATCCGCTGGTCGCCGGGATGTCGGCATTTATCCAGGAACAGGGCATTCCGCCGCAAATCGCTGCGATGGTTGCCGGCTGGACCGTGGCGGCCAGCCCGCCATCGGGGATCGAACGGCGCGAACGGCTGCGGCTGGCAACGACCATGCTGTGCCTGGCCGCATCGACGGTCGAGCCCAATTTGCGCGGCGACATCGCGCGCGACTGGGCGCTGCGCAAACGCTGGATCGGCGCGGGCACGACCGAGCGCGTGATGCTGGCGGTGGCCATGCTCGCGCATGCCGGGCGGCTGGAAGTACCGCCGCAACTGGCCGCGCTGATCACGCCTGAATCGCTGCGAGAGGCGCAAGCCTGGGGCCTGTCGACACGCCTGTGCCGCCGGTTTAGTACATGTGCACCGCAGGGCCTTTCGGGCAGTAGCCTGACCGTGACCTCCGACCGCCTTGTGCTGACAGTTCAACCCGCGTTAAAAGCACTAGTCAACGATAGTGTCGAGCGCGACCTCAAAGCGCTGGCCACACACCTGGGGCTCAAATCGCATGTTCGCTAAGCGTGATCCGAAAAAGTGGCCATCGGTTTTTCGCATTAACTCACGCGAAAACAAAGGACTATGGAGCATGATGCGATTTTTATGTATCGGATCATGCTCCAGGCTCACCGCAATCGCACTCGCCATGGTCGCGGTCCCCGCGTTCGCTGGCTACCCACCCGAATGGACCGAACCGGTCAAGACATTCCGCATCGCGCCGGGCATCACCTACGTCGGTACGCGCGGACTATCGGCCTATCTGATTGAAACCGACGCGGGCGCGATCCTGCTCGAAGGGACGATGCCCGCGAACGCCGCCCTGATCGAACACAACATCGAAAGCGTGGGCGTCGCGCTGCATCAGGTAAAAATCCTGATCAGCAACCACGCGCATATCGACCACGCCGGCGCGCTGGCGAAAATCAAAGCGGACACCGGCGCGCGTGTGTTGGCAAGCGCACAGGACCGCTGGGCGCTGGAACATGGCGTTCCGCGCGGCGATACCGATTACGGTGTGTTGAAATTTCCTGCCGTCGCGGTCGATGGCATCGTGCGCGATGGTCAACAGGTGCGCCTGGGCACGACCGTGCTGACCGCGCACCTGACGCCGGGCCACACCCCGGGTTGCACCACCTGGACCATGACTGTGACCGAACACGGACGTCCGCTCACGGTGATGTTCCTGGGCAGCGTGTCGGTGGCGGGTAACCTGTTGACCGGCAACCACGCCTATCCCGGCATTGTTACCGAATTCCGCGCGACATTGGCCAAATTGGCGCGAATGAAGGCGGATATCGTGCTGACCGGCCATCCCGAAGTGTCCGACATGTTTGCCCGCGCAGCCAAAGCGCAAGCCGGCGATGCCGATGCTTTCGTCGATCCCGCCCAACTCGGTAAAATTGTTGCCGAGGCAAAGACGGACTTTGAAGCCGAACTCGTCAAATCGCCCAAAACTGCAAAATGACCGGTCACGCCGGCGGGTGTGCCGCCTCTCGCGCGGCTTCGGCTTCGGCGGCGGTCAGCACGCGCAGGACATTGCCCGACCAGACCTTGGCGATATCAGCGGGGCTGTAGCCGGCCTTTAGCAGCGCCTCGGTTATTTTTGGCAGGCCGGCGACATCTTCCATGCCGATCACCCCGCCGCCGCCGTCCCAATCGGCGCCGATGCCAACATGGTCGACGCCTGCCACTTGCAACGCATGCACCAGATTGGCAGTGACATCGGCAAATGTCGGGCCATCAACCAGCGGATGCTGCGCCATGATTGCGCGCCGTTCGGCCAGCATGGTGGCGTGTTGCGCGGCATTCAACACGCGGTCTTCGGGGTACTTCGCCATCATCGCCTTCATCGCAGCATCGCGCGCGGGATCGGGCTTTTCCGCTTTTACATAGACGGTGTTGATCTGTATTAACCCGCCTTGTGCCGACAAAGCGCGCAAATGCGCATCATCGATATTACGCGGGTGGTCGAATATCGCGCGGCATCCCGAATGCGTCAGGATGATCGGCGCCTTTGACAGGGCCAGCGCATCGTCGAGCGAAAGATCCGAACTGTGCGAGAGATCGGCGACCACGCCCAGACGGTTCATTTCCACCAGCAGCGCCTTGCCCGCGGGGCTTAGACCCTGCCACACCGGTTTATCGGTGGAACTGTCGGCAAATTGGTTGTTGCGAAAATGGGCGAACCCCGAAATGCGCACGCCCATCCGATAAAACGCATCGAGCAACGTCACATCATCCCCGAGCGGCCACGCGTTTTCGATCGACAGGAACACCACCAATCTGCCGCTCGCGGCGATTCTGGGCGCATCGGCGGCTTTGTCGGCCAGCGCAAAGACTGTCGGATGCGCCGCAACCATTTCGCGGATTTCGACCCCGCGCATGATCGCGCCATCGCGCGCCGCGTGGACCGCTACCGGAGTCAGCGGTCCTTGCGGGGTATAAATCGCCCAGAACCCGCCATCGAGATGGCCCTGCTTCATCCGCGGCACGTCAACCTGGCTGAAATCATGCTTTGCATCATGGCGATCCATGATTGACCACCCCGGGATGTGCAGGAGTTCCGGCGTATCGAGATGCGTGTCGAGCGTCAGCAATGACTGATGCACGCGCATCGCTTCTGCCGACACGATCGGCGCTGCAACTACCGCGTGCCTGACCGACCGCGCGGCGAGAGGCCCGCCCAACAGCCCCAATGCGATCCCGGCAAGCAGCAACCCGATCTGGCGCGAGGCGATGGGGCGTGACGGACGAAACATAGACGGTATCCTTGTCATAGGGGTGGCGTTGGAGATGACGTCGGACGCTTGTTGCGGTCTTGCCACCGTAAACCAACGCCTTTTTGTGGCTACGGCGTAAACTCAATCGATTGCGGCAGCGGCATCGGGGACTTTCTTCCCCTGCACTGGAATCAACAGTATCGAATGTTAAGGTATCTTGGTTATACCGATGCAAATGTATCGGCGCGATGCGCAGTCGAGAGGCAAACCCATGAGTGCATCCGACCCCTATCCCACGCATCCACAGCAATTGCGCCGCTCTGAACGGCTCGGCGTTCATGCAAAAGTGCAATATCGCCGTACGACCGTGCGCATGGCCGGGGTGACTCTCGATTTGTCGTGTCATGGCGTGCGGCTGGCAGCCATCGAAAAAATGCGCATCGGTGAAGTTTTGTGGATCACCCTGCCTGGCCTGCCCCCACGCCGCTCCACGGTGAAATGGGTCGATCGGTTCGATGTGGGCTGCGAATTCGACGAAGCGCTGCATCCTGGGGTATTCGATCGCATCGCCGCAGGTGAAATGGACTAATCAGCCGCAGGCGAAATGGACTGATCAAGGGTTCCCCTGAAGCGGCGCGCCGGTTAGGGACATAAGCATGTTGCGCCTGACCGAACTCAAATTGCCGCTCGACCATAGCCCGGATGATCTCGAAGCCGCGATCTGCGACCGGTTGCGTATTGCGCGCGCCGACCTCGTCCGCTTTGCGCTGGCGAAGCGCGGAAATGACGCGCGGCGGAAAAGCAATATCCAGCTGGTCTATGCGGTGGATGCCACCG
>JAYTHT010000304.1:0-4525 GCA_043732365.1 Novosphingobium sp.
ATACGATCATGAACGACAATCACCCGGTCGTGGCGGGTGAAACGATCCGCGAAAAATGGTCGTTCCGCCGTTCGAACTATTTCGAATTCGTTGGCGCCGAGTGCCGCCACGTGACTGAACATGTCGGGCTGCAGGACATGAGCGCGTTTGCTAAGTGTCAGATCACCGGCCCCGGCGCCGAAGACTGGCTGAACACGCTGTTGTCCAATGTCGTGCCCAAAAAGGTCGGCAAAGTGACGTTGTCGTACCTGTTGACCGACGCCGGCGGGGTTCGCGCCGAATTCACCGTCTATAAAAAGGCGCCGCAGTGCTATTTCCTGGTCTCGGCAGGCGCGATGGAACGGCATGACCAGGATTACCTGATCAAGAGTTTGCCGACCGATGGCTCGGTGCGGTTCGAACGGCTGACCACATCAATGGGCGTGTTGGTCCTGGCGGGGCCGCGTGCGCGCGATGTCCTGGCCAAAGTCACGCATGCCGATCTGTCGAACGCGGCGTTCCCGTGGTTGACAGGCAAGACGATTTCGATCGGCGCGGCACGGGTCGAAGCGTTGCGGGTCAATTTCATCGGCGAACTGGGCTGGGAAATCCACCATCCGATCGAAATGCAGAACTATATCTTTGACACGCTGATGGCGGCGGGCGCGGAATTCCAGATCAAACCGTTTGGTATTCGCGCGATGACCGCGATGGCGCTGGAAAAAAGCTACAAGCTGATCCCGCGCGAATTATCGATCGAATACAATGCGCTGGAAAGCGGACTTGATCGTTTTGTCAGCATGAAAAAGCCCGCCTACAAAGGCCGCGACGGCATCATGGCGGCAAAAGCGGCCGGGCTGAAATGGCAACTGGTCACACTCGAAGTGTTTGACGTGACGGATGCCGATGCGCGCGGGTCCGAACCCATTTATCGCGACGGCACGCTGGTTGGCCGTGCGACATCAGGCGGCTATGGCGCGCGGTGCAACAAGAGCCTGGCGCTGGCAATGGTCGGGCCCGAACATGGCGCGGTCGGCACAGATCTGGAAATCACGATCTTGGGCACGACGCATCGTGCCGTGATCATTGCAGATTCGCCATTCGATCCTGAAAACAACGCTTTGCGGAGTTGATTGCCATGGAAAGCTTCGACACGATCGGCGAATTGCTGCGGCTCAACCGGCCGGGGATGACTTTGCCGCGCGATCTGTATGTTGGCGAACAGGCGTTCCGGTTCGACACCGAGGTCATGTTGAAATCGGTCTGGCTGTATGCCGGGACGGTCGCGCATGTGAAAAAGCCGGGTGACTGGTTCATTTTCGAACTGGGCAACAACCAGGTGATCATCGTGCGCGGGCGCGATGGCGAAATCCGCGCGTTTTACAATTCGTGCCGCCATCGCGGATCGCGGATTTGCGAAACAGCGAGCGGCACTTCGGCGCGGCTGTCATGCCCATACCACTTTTGGAGCTATGGCCTGGATGGCAAGTTGCTGTCGGCGCGCAATATGCCCGACGGGTTCAGCAAGGCGGACAACGGCCTGATCCCGGTCGCGCTCGAGAACGCGGGTGGACTGTTGTTCGTGTGCCTGTCGGACAATCCGCCCCCGTTTGGGCAGGCGAAAGCGGACCTGGTCGAACAAATCGGGCTGTACGATATGAGCCGCTTGAAAGTCGCGGTGCAGGACGACTTGATCGAGCCAGCCAATTGGAAGCTGGTCATGGAAAACAATCGCGAATGCTACCATTGCGACCAGAACCATCCCGAATTGCTTAAATCGTTGTCGACATATGGGTTTGGCAAAGGCCTGCCCGAAGATGGCGCCAACGATGTGGTCGCAGACGCGGCGTTTGATCAAATGCTGGAGTCGCAGCGCCAGCACTGGATCGATCTGGGGATTTATCACGACCTGATCGAGTTTCCGCCAGAAAACGGCGAAACCGGCTGGCACCGGGTGGCGCGACTGCCACTGGCGAATGGTGCGGTGTCGCAAACGATCGATGGCAGGCCGGCAAGCCGCATTCCGATCTGGGCGCATGGGCTGAATGAACCCAGCAGCCTGTCGGTATGGACCCAGCCCAACAGTTGGCACCATTTCTGCAACGACCATGTCGTGACGTTTTCGCTGACCCCTCTGGGCCCCGACACAACGCTGTTGCGCACAAGCTGGCTGGTGCACGAGGACGCGGTCGAAGGCATTGATTACGACATCGACCACTTGACGGCCGTATGGCGCGCGACCAATGCGCAGGACAGCTACCTGTCGGCGGTCAACCATCAGGGCATCAAGACCGATGGCTATCGTCAGGGGACGTATTCGGTCGAGGAAAAGCTCGTCGATGCCTTCAAGACGTTTTATGTAGACGCGAGCGCCAAGGCTCTTGCGGACGCAAGCGTTACGGCGTTCGCGGCGGGCTGAAACGACACACTGGATACTGAGACAATGAAGCGTTTCTCCGGACTCAATCTGATCGCCGAAGCCTTGAAAGGGCATACCGGCTGGCCCGAACACTGGCCTGAAAAGGCGCCAAAGGCAGCCTATGATGTAATTATCATCGGCGGCGGCGGGCACGGCGTCGGCGCGGCATATTACCTCGCAAAAAAATACGGCATTACCAATGTGGCGGTGATCGAAAAAGGCTGGATCGGCGGCGGCAACGCCGGGCGTAACACGACGATCATCCGGTCGAACTATCTTTATGACGAAAGCGCGAATCTCTATGATCACGCGGTAAAATTGTGGGACGGGTTGAGCCAGGAACTGAATTACAACGTCATGTATTCAAAGCGCGGCGTGCTGATGCTGGCGCACAATGTGCATGATATTCAAAGCTTTAAACGCCATATCCACGCAAACCGGTTGAACGGCGTCGACAATGAATGGCTGACCACCGACGAATGCAAGGCCTATTGCCCGCCGCTCGACATTGCTCCCAATGCGCGCCATCCGGTGCTCGGCGGCGCTCTGCAACGGCGTGGCGGTACCGCGCGGCATGACAGCGTTGTGTGGGGCTATGCGCGCGGCGCGGTCGCGCGCGGGGTTGATATTATTCAGAATTGCGCTGTGACCGGCATCCGGCGTGGTCCCGATGGCGCGGTTATCGGGGTCGATACCGAAAAAGGGTTCATCGGTGCGAAGAAAATCGGCGTTTCGGCTGCGGGCAATACGTCGGTGGTGATGGACATGGCCGGGCTGCGCTTTCCGCTGGAAAGCTATCCCTTGCAGGCACTGGTGTCCGAGCCGGTCAAACCGATTTTCCCCTGCGTCGTGATGTCAAACACCGTGCACGCCTATATCAGCCAGTCGGACAAGGGCGAACTGGTGATCGGCGCCGGGACCGACCAATATGTCAGCTATTCGCAGCGCGGCGCGATGCACATCCTGGAACACACGCTGGCCGCGATTTGCGAGATTTTCCCGATCTTTACGCGGATGCGGATGTTGCGGTCGTGGGCCGGTGTGGTCGATGTCACGCCCGACCGATCGCCGATTCTGGGCAAAACTCCGGTGCCGGGGCTGTATATCAATTGCGGCTGGGGCACCGGCGGGTTCAAGGCAACGCCAGGCGCTGCCGATTTGCTGGCCTATACGATCGCGCACGACGCGCCTCATGCGATCAACGCGCCGTTTACGCTCGACCGGTTCCGCACCGGACGGTTCATTGACGAGGCCGCTGCGGCGGCTGTGGCGCATTAAGGGTTATCCGCGATGTTGTTGATAAATTGCCCGTATTGCGCGGAAGATCGCCCCGAAGTGGAATTCACGTATGGTGGAGAGGCGCATATCGTGCGCCCGGTCGACCCGTCCACGCTGACCGATGTGGAGTGGGAAGGGTATCTGTATTTGCGCAAGAACACGCGCGGCGATCATGCCGAACGCTGGCGCCATATGCATGGCTGTGCCCGCTATTTCAACGCGGTACGCAACACTGTTACCGATCGAATCGAAGTGACCTACAAGACCGGCGAAGCGCGGCCCACGGGTGGCGCAGCATGAGCGGGTATCGCCTTTCCAGCGGTGGCCGGATCGATCGCAGTCAGGTCCTGGGTTTTACGTTTGACGGGGCAAGCTATCAGGGTTTTGCCGGTGACACGCTGGCATCTGCATTGGTCGCGTCGGGCGTCATGCTGTTTGGCCGGTCTTTCAAATATCACCGCCCGCGTGGGTTGCTGGGGGTTGGTGTCGAAGAACCCAATGCGCTGGTCACTGTCGATCGCGGGCCGGGCCGGGTCACGCCCAATTTGCGCGCGCCGCAAGTGGCGCTGTACAAAGGGCTCGTCAGCAAAAGCCAGAATCGCTGGCCGTCGCTGAAATTCGATGTCGTGGCGATCAACGACCGGCTTGGCGCACTGTTTCCAGCCGGGTTCTACAACAAGACTTTCATGTGGCCGCGCTCGGCGTGGGAAAAACTGTACGAGCCCATAATCCGGCATCTGGCCGGGCTGGGCGAGAGCCCGACGACGCGTGATCCCGATCATTACGACGCCACATATACCCATTGCGAAGTGCTGGTGGTCGGTGCGGGTATCGCCGGTATCGAAGCTG
>JAYTHT010000305.1:0-1263 GCA_043732365.1 Novosphingobium sp.
CCGCCATTTGCGCACGATATCGTCTTCGCGGAACGGCAGGACACCGCTTTCCGACGCCATGCAGATCAGCCCGTCGCGAGTGATCGAAAACCGCGCGGGGCGCAGCCCGTTGCGATCGAGCGTCGCGCCGATCTGGCGCCCATCGGTAAATGCGACCGCCGCCGGGCCATCCCATGGTTCCATCAAAGCGGCATGGTATTCGTAGAACGCGCGGCGCTTGGCATCCATCAGCGGATTGCCCGCCCATGCCTCGGGGATCAGCATCATGACCGCATGCGCGAGGCTGTACCCGCCCGCGACCAGCAGTTCGAGCGCGTTGTCCAGGCTGGCCGTGTCGGACTGGCCATGCGGAATGATCGGCCACATCTTGTCGAGATCAGGGCCGAGCAATTCGGATTCCATCGTCCGCCGACGCGCATTCATCCAGTTGACGTTGCCACGCACTGTGTTGATTTCGCCGTTGTGCGCAACAAACCGGTAAGGATGCGCCAGTTTCCAGCTGGGGAAAGTGTTGGTCGAAAACCGCTGATGCACCAGACCCAGCGCCGAAACGCAGGCGGGGTCGCGCAAATCGTCATAGAAACTACCAACTTGCGTCGCCAGCAACAACCCTTTGTAGACGATCGTGCGCGACGAGAAACTGGGCATGTACAACTGGCTGATACCAGGCAGCCCGTGTTTTTGCGCCAGCATGGCGAGCGGGTTCTGAGTCTGTTTGCGGATCGCCAGCAGTTTGCGTTCAAACGCGTCCTGATCGGGCGTGCTTGCGCCGCGCCCGATCACGCACTGGCGGATCACCGGCATTTCGGCGATGACCGCCACGCCCAGCCCATCGATCGTGGTCGGCACATCGCGCCACCCGATCAGGTGCTGGCCTTCCTTAGCGATAAACTTCTCGAAAAATTCGGTGATAAAGCTGCGGCTCGGCTCATCTTGCGGCAAGAAGCACATCGCCACGGCATAATCGCCCGGCGCTGGCAGAACTTTGCCTGAATCATCTGCCCACACGCGCAACAGCGCGTCGGGCAGTTGAATCAGAATCCCCGCGCCATCGCCCAGCAATGGATCGGCACCAACCGCCCCGCGATGGTCAAGATTGTGCAGGATTTCAAGCGCCTGTTTGACAATCGCGTGGCTTTTTTCGCCTGAAATCTGGGCGATAAACCCCACACCACAGGCGTCGTGCTCGTTACGCGGATCATAAAGGCCTTGAACCGGGGGAAAACCCATTTTTCCTGTATTCCTGCAACCAGAGTTGGCGTT
>JAYTHT010000306.1:0-1263 GCA_043732365.1 Novosphingobium sp.
CCGTCTGGCCGACATTCAACGGGCGCTGTTTCTGGTTGATGCCGATTTCAGCCAATTGGCGTCTGGCCCCGATCGCGCGGCAGGTGCGGTCGGGTTTACGCGTGTCAGCGGTAACGGCGACCTGGCCATACGCTATTGGGCTGATCGCGCCGGGTTGCACCGCACTGCCGATGGATCTGACCATGTGGTGCTGACCGGGGTTGGCGCGGTGGGTTGGCGCTTTGCCAAACACGGCGTCTGGGTCGACATGCCGAGCACACCGCAAGATGCAACCCGGCCCCGCGCCATCGAACTGATGCTACAATTGCAATCAGGACAATTGCAATCTGGCGCAGGCGGACCGGTGCGCCGGGTCATCGAATTGCCGGCCGAACAATGACGATCAATCCGCGACCAACCGATGACAGCGGCATGATCCTGGTCAATGTGCTGGTCATCGTGATGCTGGCCACCGCGGTGCTGGCGATCATGCTGGCGAACGAAGACAGCCAATTGGAACGCAGCGCGCATCTGCGCTTTGCCAGCCAGGCGATGGCGACTGCGCGCGGCGGCGAAATGTCCGCGATTGCCGCGCTCCGCCGTGACTTGGCCCACGATCTGGCATCGGGCAACCAGAGCGATACGCTGGCCGAACCCTGGGCCAATATTGCCGATACCGATGCGCGCATTGTCGGCGGGCATTTCAGCTTTGTCGTGTCCGATGCGCAGTCGCGGTTCAACATCAACAACCTGGCCCACGGCGATGCCATTTCGATGGGCGCGCTGGATGCGCTGGCGGTCAATGCCGGCATCCAGCCCGATCATGTTGCAGCGATTGTGGCGTTGCTGCACCGGCACGGGCCGATCCGGGATCTGTCCGAATTGCGCGCATCAGGCATAAGCGAAAGCGAACTGCAGCGGCTGTCGATATTGTGCGCCGCATTGCCGACCCCGACCACTGTCAATGTCAACACCGCGCCAGAGGCGTTACTCGTCATCATGACCGGCAACCCTGCGACCGCGCACGCGATCATCCTGGCGCGCGGCAAAGGCGGTATCGGTGCAGGGGGCGCGGTCGGTATGCAGGCTGGACCGAATGCAGACCACATCCTGCTACCGCCCGGCACGGGGGTATCGTCCGACTATTTCTGGGCGCGCGCGCGCGTCACGACTGGCGGAACCAGCCAGCAATTGACCACTTTGCTGCACCGGCGGCTGGATCAGGGGCAACCGGTTGTTGTTGCGATCGAACGGTGGCGCGGTGCGGCGCCCCTTGCGGCTCCG
>JAYTHT010000307.1:0-1258 GCA_043732365.1 Novosphingobium sp.
CCGGTTCCGCCGGTCAGCTCGCGGTGCAGTGTCAGGCTGAACACCGCGCCGGCATTGGCGGCGATCTGGCCGGAAATCATCGGGCCGACCGCCGTCAGTTTGTCTCCCAGTTCCGGGCGGAAGCCAGGGTCGCGCATTTGCGCGGTCAACACTTGCATTTCACTGACGAAATCGACGGGCCGGGTGGTGCCGCCCAACACAAATGCCTGCGGATCGGCCTTCAGCTCAACGTCGATCGTCCGCCCGCCCGCCTGGGCCCAGCGTTCGATATCACCCGCTGGTAATTTGGTAGTACCACCCACCGGCAACAGCCCTGTGGACCATAACGCATGGACCAGCCCCGGATCGGCACCGGCGCGGCCATTCCCCAATGCGACTTTGACCGTAATATGGTCCTTTTCGAACGCGGTCGGTTTCACCAGCAGGCGGCTGCCATTGGCAAATCGGACTTCCGTGGTGCCAAGCGCGGCGTCGTCGTGCCGCGCGATGACCACGCCGGGCGCACCGAAATTGGTATAAGGCCAGACAACGGCGGCCTGCTGCGCGCGGGCTGCCAGCGCGACCTTTTGATCGGTCGCCAGCGCCGCCTCCAGCGCGGGCGCGCCAACCGGGCCCGCCTGTGCGGCGCGGAACAACACCGGGCCGGTGCCCGAAAACAACCGTGTCAGCGCTGCACTTATATCCGCAGGCGTCACCGCGGCCAGTATGGTCCGGGCAATCGCCAGATCCTGCGCCGGGCTGGTATAAACCTGATCGTCGTTGACCGCACTGATCAAGGCATCGGCAATGTCGCTGTCCTTGCGCGTTGTCGCATTGGCGGCGGCGGATTCGAACATCGTGTTGATCTGGGTCAGCGCGCGTTTCAGATCGATGTCGCCTGCGCCGCGGGTCACCAGCCGGCGCTGTTCCTCGACCACGGCGGCCAACGCCTCGTGCCATGTGTCAGGCCTGGCAGAAATCTGCAGGAACGTCAGCGCGGCTACACCATACAGCGACGCGGTCTCTTGCGTCTGGGCCGCGACATATGGGCTGCCCGGGCGTGCCGCACGATCGGCCAGGCGGTTGTTGAGTACTGTCGCGGCGACCAGTTCGGTCAGTTTTTCGCGATCATAGCCCAGCGTTTCGGCGCGTGGATCGACTGGGCGCTGCCACGACAGGCTAAGCGTATCGGGCGCGCCGGGGGCGACGAATTCCGCCGCCGGAGCCGCCGGTTTCGGGGTACCCGGTTGTAGCGGGTCGGCGGGCACAGCCGAAGTCC
>JAYTHT010000308.1:0-4495 GCA_043732365.1 Novosphingobium sp.
CTCCGCAAAGCTGTACCCGGCCCCATACAGCGTATCGATCGCGGAAAACTGCTGATCGACCAGCTTGAATTTGCGACGCAACCGCTTGATATGGCTATCAATTGTGCGATCATCGACAAACACGTCATCGTGATAGGCCGCATCCATCAGCGAACTGCGCGATCGCACGACACCGGGGCGCAGCGCCAACGCCTCCAGAATCAAAAACTCCGTCACGGTCAGCGATACCAGTTGGCCGGTCCATTCGACCTGATGGCGCGCCGGGTCCATCGTCAGGCGCCCGCGCCGGATGACTTCGGGCAACGGTTCGGCCGGTTCGTCCTGTGGCCGCGATGCTGCGCGCCGCGCCGCATCGCCCCGGCGCAAGATCGCGCGGATGCGCGCGATCAGCAGCCGCTGGCTGAATGGCTTGGCGATATAGTCGTCGGCGCCCATCGCGAGCCCTGCCGCCTCGTCGGCCTCGTCATCCTTGCTGGTCAGAAAGATCACCGGCAATTCGCTTTTTTCGCGCAACCGGCTCAGGAGATCAAAGCCGTCCATTCGCGGCATTTTGATATCGCAAACGACGAGGTCGGGCGGATTGTCGAGCAAGGCAGGCAAAGCGGCGGCGCCGTCGTAATAGACTCTGGTGGCAAATCCTTCGGCCTGGAGCGCGATCGACACCGTCGTCAGGATGTTGCGATCGTCATCGACCAGCGCGATAACTTGCGCACCTGTAACCCTGTCGGCGGCCCCATCAGGCGGGGTCACCGGATCGGGTCCGCTATGGGGGTCGGAATTGTAGCCGTTGGCGTCAGGCTTGGTCGTCATGATCGCTTCACAGGTCAGGTGGACAATCAGGTTAAACAGTAACGCCAGCGCTGGCAACCATGGGCAAACCTGTGCTGCCGGCAGATGAATCTACGGTTGCAGAAATTGCAATCAACTGCACATAAATGTTGTGTGCTGCGGGCCGCTTTACGCAGCATTTTTTCGTGCAAATCCACTATTCGCGAGTTAGTGCATTCGTATTCGAACTTTTGATCAGCCATGCGCGCTGACGCTCGTCTTTGGGGCGGCGCGGTCGCCCATCGGGAGGATAACCATGTCCAAGACTGCCCCTTCCAAAACTGGCCTTAACGTGTCGCTTGCTGCGCAGGGTTTTCCAGAACCGGCCGCGCTCTACGCCAATCTGGGCACCGCGCCACTGATCGAACATGCGGTCCGTAATGGTGAAGGCATCTTGGCCAAGGACGGCCCGTTTGTGGTCGCCACCGGCAAACACACCGGGCGGTCGGCCAAGGACAAGTTTTTTGTCCGCGATGCCGAGACGGAAAACACCGTGTGGTGGGGCAACACCAATGTGCCGATGACGCCCGATCAGTTCGCGCTGCTAAAGGCCGATTTCATCGCCGCGATGGCGGACAAGGATCAGCTGTACGTCGCCGATCTGTTCGGGGGCAGCCAGGTCGAAAACCGCGTCAATGTGCGCGTGATCACGCAATTCGCGTGGCACAGCCTGTTCATTCGCACCCTGCTGGTGCGTCCGACCACCGCGGAACTGGCCGATTTTGTGCCCGAATACACAATTATCGACCTGCCCGGCTTTCGCGCCGATCCGGCGCGCCATGGCTGCCGCAGCGAAACCGTGGTCGCAGTCAATTTCACCGAGAAACTGATCCTGATCGGTGGCACGGCGTATGCCGGTGAAATGAAAAAATCGGTGTTCGGCATTTTGAACTACCTGCTGCCGATCAAAGGCGTGATGCCGATGCACTGTTCGGCCAATATCGGTCCTGCCGGCGATACCGCGGTGTTCTTTGGCCTGTCGGGCACGGGCAAGACCACGCTGTCGGCCGATGCCAGTCGCACTTTGATTGGCGATGACGAACATGGCTGGTCCGACACTGCCGTGTTCAATTTCGAAGGCGGCTGTTATGCCAAGATGATCCGCCTGTCGGCCGAGGCCGAGCCCGAAATCTTTGCCGTGACCAAGCGGTTTGGCACGATCCTGGAAAACGTGGTGATCGATCCGGTCACGCGCGAAATCGACCTGGATGACGCCAGCCTCGCCGAAAACAGCCGTGGTTCGTACCCGATCGATTTCATCCCGAATGCGAGCGCGGACAACCTGGGCCCGGTGCCGCAAAACATCATTTTCCTGACCGCTGATGCCTATGGCGTGTTGCCGCCGATCGCCCGGCTGACCCCGGAACAGGCGATGTACCACTTCCTGTCTGGTTATACCGCGCGCGTTGCCGGCACCGAAATCGGCGTCACCGAGCCCGAAGCAACGTTTTCGACCTGCTTTGGCGCGCCGTTCATGCCGCGCCACCCGTCAATCTATGGCAACCTGCTGAAGGAACGGATCAACAAGGGCGGCGTCAAATGCTGGCTGGTCAACACCGGCTGGTCGGGCGGCAAAGCGACCGAGCCAGGCATCAAGCGCATGCCGATCAAGGCGACCCGCGCGCTGCTGAACGCGGCGCTCGATGGCAGCCTGAACAATGCCGAATTCCGCGAAGATCCGTATTTCGGTTTTGAAGTGCCGGTCACCGTCGCGGGCGTCGATACGAAATTGCTCGACCCGCGCGGCGCCTGGGCAAACCCTGTTGAATACGACAAGACCGCGCAAGAACTGGTGCACAAGTTCATCGAGAATTTCGGACAATTTGCCGATCATGTCGATGAAGGTGTGCGCCAGGCCGCGCCCGTTGCTGCCTGATGTCGTGACCTGATTTAGGCCAACCCGGATCCGATCGCATGGCGCCGCCCCCAACCCGGGGGCTGCGTTTTGCATTTCAGGAACGCATCCAAGGCGGATGGTCCGTAACGTACCGATTCAGCCTGCGCGCTTGGCCCTCTCCACGATCTTCATCCAAATTGAAACCAACCCCGTTTGTCCGTGCCGTCACATTGACGTCAGCGTCTGCAGATGCGGGCGCACCACGCGTTGCATTTGTAATGGGGTCTGGTCCATGCCGTTTTCAGTCAGTCTGGGCAATATCGATGCCCTGGTAGGTATGACATTTGGTCCTGCAGCATTTGCCAATCTGTCTGCGACATTGATCGATGGCTCGATCACCAACTCCGCGTCTTCGCCCAACGAAGTGCTGACCTATAACGGCACGATTGGCACGGTCGGGACCGCATTTTTCCCGATGAAGACCGTTTCCATCAAAGTCGTTTCGGTATCCGACACCGATGATTCGCTGACGATTGACGCCTTTGTCGGCACGACGCTGGTGGGAGAGATGAATTTTACCGTCGTGGGGTTCAGCGCAGCGGGCATCGCGCTGGCGGCAATGCCATTGGCGTCGCTGGTCACGCAAAGCGGCAACTTGCCCGGGCTGACCGGTTCGCTGTTTGAACTGGGGTTCAATGCGGCTGGCGCCAGCGGCACTTCGGTGAATTTCGGGATCGGCGACACTTACAATTTCATCAAGGGCGCGGGGATCCATTACGCGACCACGGCCAACCCGGTGCTGCATGGGGGCAACGGCCCCCAGATGCTGATCGGGCTATCGGGCAATGACACGATTACCGCCGGTTGGGGCGCGACAATCATCTATGGCGGTCCCGGTACCGGCGTGCTGACCGCCGGATCGGGCAAGGACACGATCGTGGCCGGCAGCGGCAACGACACGATTTATGGCGGATCGGGTCTGGACGTTCTGCACGGCGGTGCGGGCACCGACGTGATTTACGCAGGTACCGGGCACGCGGTCATGATCTGCGGCGCCGGGACTGACACGTTCATCTTTGCGCCAGGCCATACCGGCGGGGTAACCGCTGCGACCGCCGATGTGATCCAGCATTATTTGTCCGGGATCGGCAACACCATCGATTTGTCCGCATTCGACCCCGGTCTTAAACCCTATGCAGTGAATGAGCCTGTGGGCGCCGGCGGGCACCTGACATTTATCGGGACCGCCGCGTTCGATGGTCACGCGGGGGAACTGCGTTATGACGTGACCAGCACCGGTGTGACGCTGTGGGGCGATATCAATGGCGATCGTGTTGCCGATTTCGTGATTACAATGACCAAAGTTACCAGCCTGAACGTGCATGATTTCGTGCTGTGAATCCGGACCACCGGACGCCGGAACTGTGAAGGCCGGAACACCTGACATCGGGAACACAAGGCCGCGCGGCACATTTACAACAAAGTGTCGTGGCCGCAATAATCATCCTGCGTTCACCTCGCCCGGTCCAGATCGACAGGCACCGGGCAACGGTGTGGTACAGACCTTGGCATCGTCCAACGCCGGGTAACCACGGGACCGGCCCGACCGGAAAGAGGAAAGATCATGTTCCAGACCGCTCAATTCCGCCCGCGCACCGCATTAGCGGCGGCCACGGCGATGACCATGGTGCTGGGTTCTGTTACGGCAAATGCGCAAGCGCAGCCGGACGGGCCCCCTCCCGGCTATCAGCCACAACAGGGTTATGACCAGCAGCAGCAGGGTTATAACGGGCAACAACAACCTGGCTATGACCAGCAACAAGGTTATAA
>JAYTHT010000309.1:0-4495 GCA_043732365.1 Novosphingobium sp.
CAGGTCTGGGGAAGCAGGCGGCCTCTGCACCAATCAGGACGGCGGTGTTGCGCCCGATTTCAGCTTTTTTCGTATGAATGCATATTTTTGCCGGTCGCCTTGCCCGGTCGCGCGGCGCACCGGCAAGACTTTGCCGGGCGCGCGGCGAACCATCCGCCCGATCCGGCCTTTGCACGCCGGTTGCGCAATTTGGCACGCCCCTTGCTGATCCCCCTTTGCATCGCACCCTTGCGAGGAGGCACGAGACGATCATGGGCGACGCCCTGTTTGGCATTCACGGCATGGCACTGGAACTGCGTTCCCAGCGATTGGGCGTACTGACGTCCAACATCGCCAATGCCGGCACCCCCGGTTACAAAGCGCGCGACATCGATTTCGGCAGCGCGCTGAAAGCCATGACCCAAGGCGCCAGCATGACCCAGGCGGTCGGCACCGCGACGCAGTACCGCGTGCCGGTGATGCCTTCACTCGACGGCAACACCGTCGAAATGTCGACCGAACAGACCGCCTTTGCCGAAAACGCGATCGGCTACGAGGCGACGCTCAACATGATCCAGGACCGGGTCCAGACCGTCAGCCGCGCGTTGAAGGGGGAATAGAGCGATGTCTTCAGGCAATTCCCCCCACCCGATGACGCTGTTCGACGCATCGGCGCGCGCCATGTCCGCCCAACTGGTGCGGATGAACGCAGCGGCGTCGAACATGGCCAACGCCGGCACCGTCGCGGCCAGTCCGCAGACCGCGTATCGCGCCTTGCGACCGGTGTTTGCCAGCGTGCTCGACACGACCACGGGCATCGCCACGGTCAAAGTCCAGGGTGTTTATCAGTCGAACGCGGCGCCGGTGCGCCAGCATGATCCGGACAATCCGCTGGCTGATGCCAACGGCGATACCTGGGCATCAGGCGTCGATGAAAACGCCGAAATGATCGAAATGTCCGAAGCCTCCCGCCAATACCAGAACGTGGTGGAGGCGCTGCAGACCGCCAAACAACTTACTCTTGATACGATGAGGATGAAAACGTCATGACCGCCATTTCCAGCACCAGTGCCGCCACGGGCACCATGTCGTCCGGTTCGACGAGCGCTTACAACAAATTGACCGAGACCGATTTCATGAAAATGCTGACGACGCAGCTGGCGAACCAGGACCCGACTGCACCGGTCGACAACACCCAGATGCTGGCCCAGCTGGCGCAATTTTCGACTTTGGCCGGGGTCGACCAGACCAACACCGACCTGGGCACGATTTCGGGCCAGATCAGCACCGCGACCGGAACCCGCGGCGTCAGCACTTCAGGGATCGGCACGGGCACGTCGGGTTCCAGCACAACGCGCACCGGCGGCGTTGCTGCCTGACCCGCTAATCCTCGCCCTTATCCCTCGCGCCACCACCACCGGAGATTTCCCCCCATGTCCTATGCCACTTCGCTCAGCGGTCTGCAGAACGCGCAGACCGATCTCAACGTGATCGGCAACAACATCGCCAATGCCGACACCACCGGGTTCAAATCGAGCAATGTCCAGTTCGCCAACCTGGTCGCCGCCAGCGCGTATTCGAACCCCCGGGACATCGTCGGAATCGGGTCGTCCGTGGCGCAGATTGAGCAGAATTTCAGCCAGGGTTCGGTCAGCCAGACCGGTTCCGCGCTCGACCTGGCGATCAGCGGCGAAGGGTTTTTTGCGGTGAAATCGCCGGTCACGTCGCAAGTATCGTACACCCGCAACGGCAATTTTTCGCTCGATTCGAGAACGGCGGCGACCACCGGCAACAGCTATGTCGTGGATGCCAGTAACAACCGGCTGCAGATCACCACCGCCAGTTCGACTACGCCGTCCGATGCCGCGGTCCCGTCAACCGATGCCGCCGGCGGGTCATTCGCCGGGGTGACCGTGTCTGCTGCGGGCGTGGTCAGTGCATCCTATTCCGATGGCACGAGTTCGACGGTTGGCACAGTCGCGCTGGCCTCGTTCATGTCACCTGAAGGTCTGCTGCAGACCGGGGATGAAAATTACACCGCGACCGGGCTCTCGGGATCGCCCGCATATGGCCAGCCATCGACAGGCACGTACGGTAACTTGCGATCGGGCGCGCTGGAAGAATCGAACGTCGATCTTTCGTCGCAGCTGGTCAACCTGATCACTGCGCAGCAGTATTTCGAAGCCAATTCAAAGGCGATCGACGCCAATACGACCACTGTCCAAGCCATTATCAACCTGCATGGATGATCGGACTCGCCATGGACCACTTGATCTATACCGCCTATTCCGGCCTGTCGGCGTCGATGAACCAGCAACGGGTCATCGCCAACAACATGGCCAATGCGCAGACCACCGGCTTTCGCGCCGAAATGCTCGTCAACACACCGATCACGATCAAGGGCGCCGGGCTGGAAGCGCGCGCGATGATCGATGCGCAAGTGCGCGGCGCCAGCACGAAACAGGGCGACCTGATGCAGACCGGCAATCCCCTGGATGTGGCGATGACCGGCGACACGATGCTGGCGGTGCAGGCGCGGGACGGCGATGAGGCCTATACCCGGCGCGGCGATCTGACGATCGATGCCAATGGCACACTGGTCAATGGCGATGGCCTGCCGGTCCTGTCCGACAGCGGCCCGATCACTGTGCCGACTGGTAACAAAGTGACGATCGCGCCTGACGGCACCGTGCTGGCGAGCGATCCGGCGCAGGGCAGTGCCGCGCCCGAAGCGATCGGCAAGCTGAAACTGGCAAGCACCACAGGGACCCAGATCGAAAAGGGTCTGGACGGCGTGTTCCGCGTCGTCGGTGGCGGCGTGTTGCCAGTCGACGACAACGCCAAAGTCATCGGCGGCACGCTGGAAAAATCCAACGTCAACGCGACCCAAGTGCTGGTCGACATGGTGTCGGCGCAGCGCTTGTTCGACATGCGCACCAAAATGTTCGCCACGGCCAAGGACAATGACGAAAAATCGACCGCCCTGATGGGGCTGCCTGGCTGATTTGATCCGAATATTTTGATCCCAGCATTTCTTGATCCCAGCATTTCTTGATCAGGGCGTTTTTGGCCCGATTTCTGACGCTTAGCGGAGCACCACACCATGCCATCATCGGCCCTATATGTCGCACGCACCGGGCTCCAGGCCCAGGACACGCGCATGCAAGTCATTTCGAACAACCTGGCCAATGTCAGCACCACCGGGTTCAAGCGCGACCGCGCCAATTTCGCCACCTTGGCGTATCAGGACGCGCGCGTTGCGGGCCAGCAATCGTCGGGCCAGACCAACTATGCCACCGGGATCAACCTGGGCACCGGGGTCGCGGTCCAGGCGACCAGCACCGATGTCAGCCAGGGCACGTTGCAATCGACCGGCAATGGCCTGGACATGGCGATCAGTGGCGATGGCTATTTCCAGATCACCATGCCCGATGGCACGCTCGGTTATACCCGCGCGGGCAATTTCACCACTTCTGCCGAAGGGCTGGTGGTCACTGCGCAAGGCTATCCGTTGCAGCCGCAGCTGACCATTCCGCAAGGCGCCGGTTCGATCACGATCGCCCAGGACGGCACCGTTTCGGCGATTCTGCCCGGCGCGACCCAGTCCAGCACGCTGGGCCAGATCACCACCGCGACATTCGGCAATCCATCCGCGTTGCAGGCGGCCAGCGACAATTTCTACAAGGAAACATCGGGCAGCGGTGCGCCCCAGGTGGGCGCCGCAGGCGCGACCGGCCATGGCACGATCCGCCAGAGCTTTCTGGAAGAATCCAATGTCAGTGTCGTGACCGAACTTGTCGACATGATCGAGTGCCAGCGCGCCTACGAGGTCAATTCCAAAGTGGTCACCGCGGTCGATGACATGCTCAAAAATGCCAATCAGGCGCTGTCGTGATCATGCGACACCCCTTTGCACTGGGTATTGCCCTGGTGCTGGTCGCGTCCGGGGCTGCCCTGTCCGGTCTGGCCCTGCCTGATGCGGCCTGGGCGACGCAGCCGAAAAAGGGGTTCGAACCCACGTTGCCGGTGGCGACCACGCCCCAACCCTCGAACGGCGCGATTTTCAATGTCAACGCCGGGTATGCCAGCCTGATCGAGGGCCCACGCGCGCATGCGGTCGGCGATCTGCTGACGATCCTGCTGGTCGAAAACCTGAGCACGTCAAAGCAGGCGACAGGCAAAATCGCAAAAAGCGGCAGCTACAGCGTGACACCACCTACCGCTGGCCCACTCGTCTTAAACCCTGCAGCCCTTAGTGCTTCTGGTGCTTCGGCGTTCAGTGGTCAGGGCAATGCTTCGCAAACGAGCCAGCTCGGCGGCGAGGTGTCGGTTACGATCGCCGAAGTCCGCCACAACGGCACGGTTTTTGTGAAAGGAGAAAAGCGTCTGTTGCTCAGCCAGGGCGAAGAATGGGTCCAGATTTCGGGCATCGTGCGGATCGCCGACATCGATCAGAACAACACGATCCAGTCGGGCCGGATCGCCGATGCGCGCGTCGTCTATACCGGCAACGGCT
>JAYTHT010000310.1:0-1253 GCA_043732365.1 Novosphingobium sp.
GCAGCGCGAACGCGATGCGGCCGTGGCGGCCAATGCCGCCAAAAGCCGTTATCTCGCCAATGTGAGCCACGAGATCCGCTCTCCACTCAATGCGATTTATGGGTATGCGCAATTGCTCGAACGGGGGGCGGCGATCGATACGATTGAGGCGGCGCGCGTGATCCGGCGCAGCGCCGAACACCTGACCGATCTGGTCGAAGGCCTGCTCGACATCTCGCTGGTCGAAAACGGCGTGTTGCGCGTGTCGACCGACACCGTGCGCTTGCCCGCGTTCATCGATCAGGTCGGCCGGATGTTCCGCCCCGCCGCCGAATCCAAGGGCCTGGTGTTTCGCACCGAAATCGTCGGCCATCTGCCCGATTATGTGCGCGCCGATCAAAAGCGCCTGCGCCAGGCGCTGATCAATCTGATTTCCAACGCGATCAAGTACACCCAATCGGGCGAAGTCGTGCTCAATGTGCGCTATTCGGCGCAAATCGCGACGTTTGAAGTGCGCGATACCGGGCCAGGCATCGCGCCCGAATCGCAAGAAGCGATCTTTGCGCCATTCGATCGCGGCGTCGAAGGCGCACGCGCCGGCGGCATCGGCCTTGGCCTGCCGATCACCCGCGCGATCATTCAGATCCTGGGCGGCGAACTCGACCTCGAAAGCGTGCCCGGCAAAGGCTCGGTGTTCCGGGTCCGCGTCATGCTGGGGCAGATCGTCGGGCACCGCGATGGGCCGGGCGAAGACGTCGGCACTGCGCGGCGCATCGCCACCGGGTATCTCGGGCCACGCCGGTCGATCCTGGCCGCCGATGACGACCCGCGCCAACTGGCGTTTGTGCGCCAGGTGCTGGGCGATCTCGATTTCGATGTCGTCGCGGCGGCCGATGGCGAAACCGCGCTGGCAATGGCGCGCGCACAACGGTTCGACCTCGCGCTGCTCGACATCGCGATGCCCGGTTGGTCGGGCTGGCAAACTGCCACCGCGCTGCGCAAACTGGGGCGCAGCGACATGCGCATCGTCATGCTGTCGGCCAACGCCCACGAACGCCACGGTTCGGGGGACCCGACCACCGATGACGCGCACGACCGATTTCTGGTAAAACCCGTCGAAATCGACACAATGGTGGACACGATCGGGGACTTGCTGGGGCTCACCTGGACGTTTGCGCCGCCGGCGGAAACCGACGTGAAACCGGACGCAGTCGAACCCGCCGAAACATTTATCGTGCCTGATGCGGCCAAAGAGCATCTTGACCGCCTGCGCG
>JAYTHT010000311.1:0-1252 GCA_043732365.1 Novosphingobium sp.
TATCGGGCACCTTGCGCAACAGGCAAAGGCCGCGCCAGAAAATGAAAACTTCTCGACCGCGCCGTGATGCCTGATTCTCATCGTGCTGTTCCCGAATAAGTCCCAACCGTTGGAGCTCTCGATACGAGAGTACCGACTGATTGCCCGGCTGTTCAACGCGACACGCGCGCCAATCCTTCGGCGTCCTATTTTCGGCGCGGATTATGCCGGTTGCGGCCGAAGCGCATCGCCCTGCGTTCCTGCATGCGGTCGCGAAACTCGGCGCGTTGTCCAGACGACATTTGCTGGAAGTGCGCCCGACGAGCAGCGCGCTGCTCGGGAGTCGCCTGCAGCATTCGTTGCGAGAACCCGTCTTCGTGCGCAAGCGCAATCGGATCGACTGCGCCTCGGCGGGGGGGGTCACGGGACACGGTTGACGGGGTCGATAGAGTTGACGGTCCGCTTGCGTCTGCGGCAATCTGCTTTTCTGATCCCTGCGCCTGGCGGGCAAGGATGCGTCGGTCAATCATCCTCTCGGAGACGGCACGGTCGTGGCGCGCCGCGCGCGCCAATGCCGCGCGATCGGCAAAATCCGTCGAGGGCAGACCCGCAAGCGCATTATCAATACCAGGCGTCATCAGGGCCTTGCGACGCAACAAGGCGCGCCGTTGTAGTCGCACATGGACGCGCGCGCCGATCATTGTCGCTGCGACAGGGTGCTTGGCAGCGAATTCCAAACGTCGTTCACGTCGTTCCTTGCGCATCGCCAGGCGTTCGGCCGGTGGCAACGGACGATCGGCGCCAACAGGCGTCGGTTCCGCGATCAGTGCTGGTAACACGACGGTGGCGGTGCGCATCTCCGGCGGCTTGGGCGCGACGTGAAGGCGCTTGGTAACTGGCTTCGGCTTTGGTGCCAGCATTGCGGTAAGAACGGGAACTTCGATGCCGACACGTCCGAGGAAGCCCGACGCAACGGCACCTGCACTAAGCAGGCCCACCGCCAGTGTGCCGAGCAAAACCTGCCGCCCACGCCGCCACATGCCGCGTCGATCACGCCGAGGCGCTCCCGACGGCGCGCTGATCGACGTTATAGTTGCGGCCACGATCCGGTCCGCCAGCCCGGTTGACAGCGGCGGTACATCGAACCGGTCAAGCTCCTTGGCGAGCGTGAAATTTACGGCGTCAGTCATTGCGCCGCATCCTTCATCGGGGTCAACGCTGCCCGCAATGCAGATCGCGCACGCAACAGCAGCGACTCGAACGCCTTGAGGTT
>JAYTHT010000312.1:0-4487 GCA_043732365.1 Novosphingobium sp.
GCTGACGACGACACTCTACTGGGCGTGGACGAAGTGGGCGAAATCGTCGGGCGCGGCGGGATTGTCGGGGGTGGTTATTTCGATATGCCAGAAGTCAGCGCGGAAACCTGGGCACATGGCTGGCACCACACCGGCGATGTCGGGCGGCGTGATGCGGATGGCTTTTACTATATCGTCGACCGCAAAAAGGACATGATCGTCACTGGCGGCTTCAACGTGTTCTGCACCGAAGTCGAAGCGGCAGTGATCGAATTGCCAGGCATTCTGGAATGCGCAGCTATCGGCGTGCCCGATGAAAAATGGGGCGAAGCGTTGACCGTGCTGGTCGTAACCAGCGCCGACGCGCCAGATGCCGCAACGATCATCGCGGATTGCAAGGCCCGCATCGGCAGCGTGAAAGCCCCCAAACACGTCGTGTTTAAAGATGCGCTACCCCGCAGCGCCGTTGGTAAATTCGACAAGAAAACCATGCGCGCCGAATTCTGGGACGGCAGGACCGCGGCGTGGCGTGATCGGGCCAAGAGGCGTCTAATTCATTCGCACCGGGTCAGGTCGGCTCCGCAGCGGCGAGCGACTTGAACTGCCCAAACGCCTTCGTCCCAACCGCGTTTTCCGGCAATGCCAGTTCGCCCGCCGCCACCCGGTCGGCCAGATAGGCATATGTCTGCAAGGCCATCGACCACATGTGGTCACCGATCGAAATATCCGGATATTCCGCGGATTTTTGGCCAGTTGGATCGAATTCGGGCAACGGGCGAATTTTCGTCGCATAGTCCGCGGCGAAAAACAGCGGGAACGAATAGCGTTCATGGCGCACTTTGCGCACCCGGTGCGTGGTGGCGACAAATTGCCCGGCGGTCATCACTTCCAACATATCGCCGACGTTGATCACATACAATTCTTCGCCATCGACCGTGACCGGCGGCGCATCGATCCACTGTCCCGCGCCATTCAACACCTCCAGCCCTGGTTGGTCGGCGAGCAGCAGCGTAAAGCATTCGTAATCGGTGTGTGCACCAATCCCGGGCGCATCCTGCACCGACAGATCAACCGGATAATGGATCAGCCGCAGCTTTGACGGGGGGCACGTGACCAGCGCATCAAACGCATGTTCGTCCTGCCCCAGCGCAAGCGCAAACCCCTGAAACAACCGGCGCCCCAGCGCAAAGACATCGGCATAATATGCCGCGACGGCCTCGCGAAACCCAACGAGATCGGGCCATTTGTTGCCGCCGATCAACGGCTGCCCCGCGCGCACGAACGGGTGGTCGTCGTCGGCCTCAAAGCCGATGTCCCACGCTTCCTTGTGATCGGGCTTGCCGCCGCCATAGACTTCGGATCCTTCGGGCACATAGCCCTTGTGCCCGCGCCCGAGCCCGATGTGACCGCGCATTTTCCAGTCGTGATCGCGTGCAAACAGGCTTTCAGTTGCGGCGCGCAAGCCCGCAATCCGGTCTGCCGCGATGCCATGGCCACGGATATAGAAAAACCCGACTTTGCGCGCGGCGCGGCCCAATTCGTCGGCGACAGCCTGGCGATCGGCCAGATCGGCGCTGAACAGTCTGGCGATATCGATGATCGGCAATGCGTCGAAATTAGTCATGGCGTCTCGCTCCAGGCGGTAAAGTGATCGCGTTCGGCCCTGGCCATCCACTGGTTCAGTTCCCAGGTATCGGCGACTGGCGCGCGGGTAAATGGCAACAAATGCGTATAGCCGTCTGGCCCGAATTCCGGAGTCAGCGTGGTCACATCGCGGCCCGCCGCGCGATGCGTGGCCCACACAACCTCCCACATCGCCCGGTGCCAGGCGAGCGCTTTGGCGTATTCGGGCGCGGCCGGATGCGGAACTTGCGGGCCCTGATCATAGCCGACGCGCGCCTGCACATGGTGGACCCGCGTCAGGAACGGCGACAAATCATCGATCGGATCATCGAGCAGGCGTTCGCACACGACCACCCAGTGACTCAGGTCGGCGGTAAACCGCAATTGCGGCAGTTGCGCGATGACTTCCAACGTCACCCATGGGCTGTACAGCGATGTCGCGCGGTGAATTTCAAAACTGCATACCATACCGGAACCATCGGCCAGCGCCTGCGCCCGCCCAAAGAATTCCACTTGTTGCGCCAGCGGCCAGCGGTCGTTGCCCGGCAGCACATTGATAAATCGCGCGCCCACAGCTTGCGCGCCATCAATCGCTTCGGCCAGCCGGTCACAATGTTGCGCCACGGTCCAACGCTGATCGGGAATGACATCGCCGCCGGTGAACACCACCGCGATATAGCCCAGCCCCTCGCCCTCCAGCGCCGATTTCAGCGCACGACGGGCAAACGGATCGGCAGGCAACCGCGCCTCTACCCCGGCAAAACCGATTTCGCGGCATTGCGTGCCGCATTGCGCCCAGTCACCCGCCCAGCCCCACAGCGATCGGAACAGGTCAAGGCGCATCAACGGGGCAACTTTCAGCAAACAACCAACGCCAATCTGACCACCGGCACGGCATCAGTGCAAGCGTTTTGCTATCAATCAGCCCAGTACAGCGCCATGAGATCGGCCACGAGCAACTTGTGCTGCAACGCAGGCGTCGGCGCGATACGCGGGATCATGTCCACCAGATGTCCGTCATCGGGTATCGCGTCCTGCATATTGGGATGCGGCCAGTCGGTGCCCCACAACACGCGATCCTGATAATCGGCAACCAGCGGCCCAACCGCGTCGGCAAACGCGTGCCAGGGTCGCCGGTTGGATCGAGCCGGTCGGGACACGTCGCCTTGAACCAGATGTCGGGCCGCGAATCGAGAAGCCCGCGAACCGCCATCATGTCGGCGCCATCGGGGCCTTGGGTCACGTCCAGCCGCCCCATGCGATCGACCACCAGCGCCACGGGGATCGCATCCATAAACCCGCGCAATTCATCCAGGATTTCCGCCTCGAAATAGATCACGACGTGCCACCCGACGGGCAACCGCCGCGCGACATCAACCAGCCGTTTGAGAAAATTGAACCGGATGCCGCGCATGCCGCCGGTATGCAGCGCGTGGAGTGCGTCCTCCGAAATCATCGGATCGACCACCGCAACCCCGCGCGCGGTAGTTTGGCCGCGCGATCGCATTCAGCGTCGCGGCATTGTCGGTGCCGTGGCAACTGGCCTGCACAATCACATTGCGATCAAACCCCAGACGATCGCGCAATGCGAACAGCCTATCCCGCCCGGCATCTTCGGGCTGTTATTTCGTTTTTGGCGCTGAACGGGAATTGCGCAGCGGGGCCAAACACATGGCAATGCGCGTTGATCGCGCTCGCAGGCGGCTGATAGCGCGGCTTTGACGGATTGGCATGCCAAGACGGCATGCGCTTTGAAGGATCATTGGCACTCATGCGAAAACCACTCCATCCATCAATTTGCGCGCCGTGCGCAACAGCGCGGCGCTGACGACCGCGCCAGTGGCGTCGGTATCGAGCACGCAGCTCATTTCGCCGGTCGGGTGTTCGACCGACAGCATCTTGCACGCGCCATCGGGAATTTGCGCAACCTCGGCAGCGGGCGATCCGGCCAGCAGACACGCAGTTGCCACCGAAACCGCACCCAGCACGCCGATCGTGGCATGCGCGCGATGCGGAATATAACTGCGCACGGTCACCGCGCCGCCGTGTTGTGGTGGCGCCACGAGCATCATTTTGGGCACCGATTTTGCGGTGACATCGCCCAGATTCATCATCGGGCCAACGATCAGCCGGATCGCCTCGATCCGCACTTTCAGCTCGGTCGCCGCGTCCAGCCATTCACGATCTTCGTATCCGGTAATACCCAGATCGGTCGCTTTCATGACCACGCAGGGCATGCCGTTGTCGATCAGCGTGACAGCGACGCCGTTGATCACATCCACGACATTGCCGGTGGGCAGCAATGCGCCGCAACTCGATCCCGCCGTGTCGCGGAATTCCAGCGGCACCGGCGCATGGGTGCCCGGCACGCCATCGATCGCAGCGCTGCCTGCATATGTCACCACACCGCCGGGCGTCTGGACGTTCGCGACGGCAACCTGCCCGGTGTTTTCCATGAATATCGCGACACGCGTTTCATCGCCCGTCGCCGCAACCAGCCCGCGCTCGATCGCAAACGGGCCGACGCCTGCCAGAATATTGCCGCAATTCTGCGCGTCGGACACGATCGCCTGGTCAACGAAGACTTGCAGAAACAGATAATCGACATCGATCCCGGGCCGCGCCGACCGCGACACCACCGCGACTTTGCTGGTCAACGGATCGGCGCCGCCCATCCCGTCAATCTGGCGCGGATTGGGAGAGCCCATGATCGCCAACAGCAACGCATCGCGCGGCGCTGTATCGGTGGGCAGATCATCGCGCAGGAAATAGCCGCCTTTCGAGGTCCCGCCGCGCATCCACATGCAGCGCACTGCCTCAGACATATTTCAGGCCTTCTTTTTCCAGCCTTTCGCGCATTTTGTACATGTCGAGCCCGAGCACGC
>JAYTHT010000313.1:0-4480 GCA_043732365.1 Novosphingobium sp.
TTATCGGTACTCGGGATATCAGCATTGGAGGGATCATCGGCGGGGATGAAGGGCCGCAGCACCACCCGCGCTGGATCGGGGCGCAATATGATGGGCAGATGCGCAACTGCAACGTCGACGCTCATCACCAAACGGCGCTCCGACGCTGTTGTTCGGATGCACATGCGCCAGTGATCCCGCGTTCGAGGTCGCGCAGGGTAAAAGGCTTGGTGATGATCACTGCGTCGGGCGCTTCCTCGCGCATCGACCACGGATTTCCGGTGACATAAAAATGGGCGACATCGCCAAGTTGCAGGATGCGCAGCATGGCACAAACCCCACTGCCCTCGCGCAGTTGCCCGTCCACGATCATCAAGTCCGGGTGCAACTCGTCCGCTTTGGCCACCGCATCGTCTTCGGTGCCGGCGATGGCGCAGACATCATGCCCCATGCCGATCAACAGTTCGGCAAGATATTGGGCGAGTATAACATCGTCCTCGACGATCATGATTCGCAGGCATTGTTTCATAGTTGATCGCCGCCATTAGCGGCCGCCCAGTATGCGACGGCAACTGTATGCCGCCTCCGGCTTGCGGCAGCGGGGCGTTTCGGGGCAGGATTCGTGAACAGCGATGGCATGTCTGGGTTCCGGTTTGCAGCAAGGGCGCTGATTTGCAGAGTGATTAGGCCATGCCGGAAAAAGTTCCCTGCCATGAGCCTCGGAATCTACTTAATTCCAGTAATAATTGTTATAATTGTTAGCGGCTTGCCGCAATTCATATGCTAATCTTGGAAATGAGCGAAGAACAGACGACATTGGTTTTGCCGGTTCAGCCCCCCTCTGCGCCTGAAGGTGCAACACGCGCGGCGATCGCGCCCGATGAGTCGCTGGCTCGCGGCCCACCTGACCAGTTGCCGATTATCGCCATCGGTGCCTCGGCGGGTGGTCTGGAAGTGGTGTCGCAGTTGTTCGACGCCATTGCCAGCGCCAAAGTCGCCGATGAAATCGGCTGCGCGGTCTTGTCTGATACCGCCTTTATACTGGTCCAGCATCTCGATCCCACGCACCACAGCCTGCTTGCCGAACTTCTTACCAAACATACGACAATGACTGTGGTCGAGGCCACGGACGGTTGCCCGCTCGCCGCCGACCATCTTTATATCATCCCGCCCGCCCACTACCTTTCGGTCCATGCGGGAGTCTTGCAACTTTCCCCGCCGCAGGCACCACGCGGATCGAGGCTGCCGTTCGATTTCCTCCTGCGATCGTTGGCCGACGGCTGCGGGCCACAAACCCTGGGCGTAGTCCTGTCGGGCACCGGCGCAGACGGCAGTCTGGGCCTTTCCGCACTTGGCCAGGCCGGAGGCTGTGTTGTGGCGCAGGACCCCGAGGAGGCGGAATACGATGGCATGCCGCATAGCGCCATCGCCACCGGATACGTCGATCGGGTACTTCATCTGGCGGACATGCCCGCCTTGTTCGCCGCCCATGCCAGGCAGGTTGCCAGCGGCGATCGCGCGGCAGACACGCGCGCGGGATCGCCCGGTAGGGAGGGTATGGCAGCACCCGCAACCGAGCGGGCAGCAGGCGAAGAACCAGAGGCGCTTGACGCGATCCTGACGCTCCTGCACGAAACGACGGCGCAAGATTACCGGCAATATAAATCCGGCACGATCGTCAGGCGGATCGATCGGCGCCTGGGCCTGCTTGGAATTGCCCGAGGTGATCTGGCCGGCTATCTCGATCTGCTGCGCAAGCAGCCTGCGGAGTGCGCCCTGCTGGCCAAGGACATGTTGATCCATGTCACCAGTTTTTTCCGCGACGCAAAGGTCTTTGAGGCGCTTGGCAAAACGATCATTCCTGAATTAATCCAGAACGTTGCTGCGCAGCAGACATTGCGTATCTGGGTCGCGGGATGCAGCACCGGCGAGGAAGCCTATTCGATCGCGATGGTCTGCCGCGATGCCATCGCAGCAGTGAACCGCAGTATCAAGTTGCAGATTTTTGCCTCGGATGTCGATGTCGATGCGATCGTCATTGCGCGCGAGGGCCTGTATCCCTTCGACATTGCCGATACCGTTTCCAAAGATCGGCTCACCCGCTTTTTCATGCGTGAGGACGGCGGCTACCGGGTTACCCCGGCCCTGCGCGGTGATGTCGTGTTTACGGTGCAGGACCTGCTCATCAACCCGCCATTTTCGCGCATGGACCTCGTGTCCTGCCGCAACGTGTTGATCTATCTCAACCCCGAGGCGCAGGCGAAAGTCATATCGCTGTTCCATTTCGCATTACGCGAAGGCGGCATCCTGATCTTGGGTTCGTCCGAGACAGTGGGCAAGGCAACGGGCCGGTTCGACGTCATCGCCAAAAACGAGCGCTTTTACCGGCATATCGGGCGTAGCCGGCCGGGTGAGCCCGGTTTCCCCATCAGCTTTGATGAAGTCCTGCCGCGCGTGACGGCGCCCGGACGCGATAGTTCTGAGACGCGGCACAACAGCTTGGCGGGAATCTGCGCGCGGGCGGTGCTGGCCAGCCATGCGCCGGCAGCGGTGCTGATCAACCGCCAGCGCCAGGTGCTTTTTTCCATCGGGCCGACCAACCGCTACCTCCAGCTGGCTTCCGGCTATGCGAGCCATGATCTGCTGGCCCTCGCGCCGCCAGCGCTGCGCAGAAAACTGAAGCTGGCGATCGACAAGGCCATTGGTGGTGCTGTCCAGCCGGTTCATGACGCTGCCGGATCTGCCGTCGCTTTGCCGCCGCGCGTGGAAGGCAGTCGCACGCGGCTGATCCTGGCGGGCACGTCGATCTGGTTCAGGATCACAGTCGAGCGCCTGGCCGGCGAAAACGAGGATCTGCTGCTGGTTTGTTTCCTGGAAGAGACGCCCCCCCATACGCAGGCTCTACCGCAGGGTGGCACGCAGACGACCTCAGATCACGGACGGCTGGACGCCCCGCGTATCGCCGAACTCGAGCGCGAGCTCGAAGCGGCCCGGGCCGATCTCCAGGTGTCGATCCAGAGCGAGGAAACCTCCGCCCAGGAGCAAAAGGCGATCAACGAGGAGGCGCTTTCGGTCAACGAGGAATTCCAGTCGACTAATGAAGAACTGCTGACTTCCAAGGAAGAATTGCAGTCGCTAAATGAAGAGTTGAATGCGCTTAATAGCCAGCTTCAGGAAACCCTCGACCGCCAGCGCCTGACTTCCGACGATCTGCAGAACGTGCTTTACAGCACGAAAATCGGGACGCTGTTTCTCGATCGAGATTTGAATATCCGCTTCTTCACCCCGGCAGTCAGCGCTGTGTTCCGCATCATTCCGGGCGACATCGGGCGCCCGCTGGCCGATCTGCGTTCGATTACCGATGACGATGCGCTGCTGGACGACGCGCACAAAGTGGTATCCGGAGATCCCGCGATCGAGCAAGAAGTGTCGGCCACCGGCGCCGTTTTTTACTTGCGACGCATATTTCCCTATCTGACGCATGATGGCCGCATCGAGGGCGTCGTAATCACCTTTGCGGATATCACCGAGCGTAAGCGCATCGAGGATGCACTGAATGCGACCAAACTTGAGGCCGAGCGCGCCAACCTCGCCAAGTCGCGCTTTCTCGCCGCGGCCAGCCACGATCTGCGCCAACCGCTGCAATCGCTGACGCTGCTGAAGGAACTCCTCGTTCAGGCGGTGGAGGGCGAAAAACCTCGGCAGTTGCTGGCGCGTTTCGACCGAACACTGCTCACCATATCGGAAATGCTCAACGCGCTACTCGACATCAACCAGATCGAGGCCGGGATGGTGCGGCCGATGCCGATGGTGTTCCCGCTTGAGCACATGTTCAACCGCTTGCGCGACGAATTCGGCTATGTCGCGCAAGAACGCGGTCTGTCGCTGCGCATTGTGTCAACGACTGCGCAAATCGAGACCGATCCGCGCTTGCTCGAACAGATCATTCGCAATCTGCTGGGCAACGCCATCAAGTATACCGAGACCGGTAAAATTCTGGTTGGGGTCCGGCGCTATGGTCAGTGCGTCCGGATCGAGGTCGGCGACACCGGGATCGGCATCGCCGCGAATGAGTTGCAGGCGATCTTCGAGGAGTTTCATCAGGTCGGTAACGAAGCGCGCGAACGTGGCCGCGGCCTCGGCCTCGGCTTGTCGATCGTGCAGCGGCTGGGCCGCTTGCTGAGCCATGACATCAATGTGCGCTCGGTGCCCGGCAAGGGATCGCTATTTTCAGTGACGGTGCCGATGCGGTCCGGCCTGTCGGTATCGCACGCGACGTTGCCGCCGTTGATTGAGAAGGCAAAACACAAAAAAAGGCACCGATGCAAGGTGATCGTGGTTGATGATGATCCCGATATTCTCGGATTGCTCGAACAAATACTCAAGTTCGACGGTTACATCGTCCGTACCGCCAGCGATGCCGCGGACGCGTTGAAGCTGGTGGCGGGCGGTGCCCTCCATCCCGAAATTCTGTTGACCGACTACAATTTGCCGGGCGGCA
>JAYTHT010000314.1:0-4471 GCA_043732365.1 Novosphingobium sp.
ACATTTGGGGTGATCTATACGATCGCAGTGCGCGTCGGCCTTGATCGCCGGTTTGCCGCCACATTGGGAGTTGGCGGCGCGGTGTGCGGCGCGTCTGCGGCAATTGCGATTGCAGGGGCGGTCGGGGCGAAACGCGAAAACACGTCGGTGACGATTTCGGCGGTGGTGCTGTGGGCGATCGCGATGATCTTTGTCCTGCCGCTGGTGTCGCGCGCGCTCCTGCTACCCACGGGCGTGGCAGGGGCTTGGATCGGTACCTCGGAATTTGCCGATGCGGCAGGCATTGCCGCAGCGCAGGCCTATGGTGAGCTCGCCGGCAAAGTGCCCGGGATCGGCGCGCCGGATTTTTTGGGAAATCTGGTGCCGGTTTCCAAAATTCGTGATCGGTTTCCTGGCGGCGTCGGCGATCGTTTCGGTCCTGACGGCGGGGCTGTCGCTGGCCGATTACGACCATATCACGGCGCCCGCATTTGTCGGCCCGATCAAGGACATGCGGACCTGGGCCTTCATCTTCTGCTTTTTCAGCATCGGCCTGACCACGCGGTTTGATCGGCTGGCGCGCGCCGGGGCCAAGCCGCTGCTGGCGTTTTCGGACGTTGTCGTCGTCAATGTTGCGCTCGGCTAGGTGCTGTCGGTGTATGTGTTCGGCGCATATTGGCAGCACCTTGGTGGTTGATCAGGCTTGCGCACCGTGCACGCATTTTTGCACCGACCCGCGCGTGATCGAATAGGCGATGGGCAGGCTATCGGTGCTATCCTCGGCCGATGCGGCAGTGCGCGGACGCGACGGCTTATGCCTTGCGCATGACCGGCTGACCAACGGCATGCGGGCTTGCACACGATATCAGGCACGATAGTTTGATGGATCAGAAGTTCACACCGACCTCGCCGGTTGCTTGAGCGAACTTCAGATTTGGATCACCAGACGAAAAATGCTGCACGCGATTGGCACGCCGTTATAGTCACTGCCTGAAACGGGAGTGAACGATGCAGTGGACTGTGGATTCGGAAACGGGCGTGTTGACCGATGTGTTGTTGTGCCCGCCTGACGATTATCGCTGGCTCGAAACCAACGCGGTCGCGGTTTCGACACTGGCATCATCGGCGCAGTTCGATCGTGCGGCAATGTTGCGTCAATGGGATGCGCTGACGGCGGCGCTGACCGCGGCCGAGGTCAAACTGCATTTCCTGAAACCGACCGGAGCGCATCCATATCAGGTCTATACCCGCGATTCGAGCCAGACCACACCGTGGGGCCCGGTGCTGACTCAATTGGCCCTGCCCCAGCGGCGCGGCGAATATAGCGCGGTGCTCGATTTCCATCTGGCCGGCGACGGGTTCCACCGCTTTGCCAGCGAAGGCGTGGTCGAAGGTGGCGATATCCATATCGTGCGCCCCGGCCTGCTGATCATCGGGCATTCGGGAGTCCGCACCAACGCGGCGGGCGCTGCGCAGTTCACCGGCTGGTTCAAGGAACAGGGCTGGGCGACGCGCGCCGAAGAATTCCCACAACATTTCCTGCATCTCGACGTCCTTTTCTGCATGGCGACGGACAGCATAGCGGTGGCCTGCATCGACGTGCTGGGCGACGATTTCGCCGCGTTTCTGACCGCGCATGGCATCGAGATTGTCAAGGCGACGTATCCCGAAGTCATGGCGATGAGCTGCAACCTGCTGGCGCTGGGTGACAACCGCGTGATCTCGCCCGCGCACAGCCAGCGCATCAATACAGAATTGCGCGCGCGCGGCGTGACCGTGATCGACCCGCCGCTGGATGTGTTTGCGCGCGGTGGCGGCAGCATCCACTGCATGACCATGCCGCTCAAGCGCGAGCCGCTGCCATGACGCCAGAGTTACGCAAGGATCTGCGCATCAATGGCCAGCGTCTGTGGACCAGTCTGACCGAAACCGCGCAATTTGGCGCTATCCCCGGCCCTGCCCCCGACCGCCCCGGGATGTGCCGCCTGACGCTGGCGGACGAAGATATTGCGATGCGCACCTGGTTTGCCGATGCGTGCAAAGCCATTGGCATGACCATCACCAGCGACCGCATCGGCACGATGTTTGCGCGCATGCCCGGTAGCGACCCCGCCCTGCCCCCGATCGCGATCGGCAGCCATCTGGATACCCAGCCGACCGGCGGGCGGTTCGATGGCATCCTGGGCGTACTGGCTGGCCTGGAAGTCGCGCGCACATTGCGTGATGCCGGCATCGTCACGCGTCACCCGATCGAAGTGATCAACTGGACCAACGAAGAAGGCGCGCGGTTTGCCCCTGCCATGGTCGCATCGGGCGTGTTCGCCGGGGTGTTCACACTCGACTATGCGCTGGCCCAGACGGACCGCGATGGCGTGACGATGGGCGAGGCGCTGGCCCGCTCGGGCTTTGCCGGGGATGAAGCGGTCGGCGCCCATCCCCTGGCCGCGCATTTCGAATTGCATATCGAACAGGGCCCCGTGCTGGAGGCCGAAGCGCTCGAGATCGGCGTGGTCAGCGGGGTGCAAGGCATCCGCTGGTTTGATGTCGTGGTCAAAGGCCAGACCTGTCACGCCGGGACCACGCCCATGGCGCTGCGCCGCGACGCGCTGCATGCCGCCGCGCGGCTGGCGATCGCGGTTGACGATATCGGGCGGTCCGACCCCGGCGCGTCACTGTCAACGATCGGCCTGTTTCAGGCCTATCCCGGATCGCGCAACACCGCGCCTGGCGAAGTGCGCCTGACAGTCGACTTGCGCCACCCCGAAGTGCCCGGGCTCGACGTGATGGAGGCCGCGCTAAAGGATGCCATAACTACGCTCGAATCCCGGCTGGGTGTGGCGATCACGCTCACCGCGATCTGGTCATCGCCGCCGGTTGTGTTTGACCCGGTGGTTATCGACGCAATCGGCACCGCCACGCGGCGTCTGGGGTATTCGCACCGCGCCATGCTGTCGGGTGCGGGGCACGATTCGGTTTATACCGCGCGCGTCGCGCCAACGGGCATGATCTTCATCCCTTGCGAAAATGGCCTGAGCCACAATGTCGCAGAAAACATCACACCCGCCGATGCCGAACGCGGCGCCAACGTGTTGTTGCAGGCCGTGCTCGACTATGATCGCGGCGTAAACGTCTGCTAGCTGTCCCCGGGATGGGAAGGATCAGGAATGACCGGCGATGGCGTTCAGCATATCCATCGCCGCATCGTCGAGAACGAGCGACGCAACCGCCAGATTCTGCGCCAGATGGGCGGTTGATGATGTGCCGGGGATCAGCAGGATATTGGGGCTGCGGCGCAACAACCACGCCTGCGCCACTTGCATCAGGCTGGCCGACAGCCGGGTCGCGACCGCCTGCAAGTGATCCGATTGCAGCGGGGTGAAGCCGCCCAACGGGAAATACGGAACATAAGCGATGCCCTGATCGGCAAGACTGTCGATCAGCGCGTCATCGCCGCGATGGACGATATTGTACTGGTTTTGCACGCATACAATCGGGCAGATATCTTGCGCAGCGGCCACTTGCGCCGCGGTCACGGTGCTGACGCCGATATGCTTGATCAGCCCTTCGCGCTGCATCGCGGCGAGCGCCTGCAATTGCGGCGCAACCGGCCCATCCATCGGTCCGTGGCCATCGCCAAAAAACCGCATGTTGACGACTTCGATCGCGTCCAGCCCGAGATGGCGCAGATTGTCCTCCAGCCCCTTGCGCAATTCGTCAGGCGAAGCGGCAGGCAGCCAGCTGGCATCGTCACCGCGGCGGGCGCCCAGCTTGGTCACGATCACCAGATCGGCAGGATATGGCGCCAGCGCCTCGTGGATCAGACGATTGGTTACATGGGGGCCATAGAAATCGCTGGTGTCGATATGGTTGACCCCGGCGGCAATCGCCGCGCGCAACACCGCGAGCGCCATTTCGGGATCGCGCGGCGGACCAAACACGCCCGGCCCTGCCAATTGCATCGCGCCATAGCCGATCCGCCGCACATGACGGTCGCCCAGCAGATACGTGTCGGTGTCAAACAGAGTGGTCATGCGCGAACTCCTGCAAAAGCTTGTGATACACAAATATGCCGATGCCGCATGGGTGATAAGGGCATCCATACAATGGTGCAGACGCGTTCGGGACCGTGCCGTTATTGCCCAGGCTATCGCCTCGTCACTGCCACATCACGCAGGTTCATCGACTGCTTGTGCACCGTCACCTGATCGCCGGCCTGTGTACACAGACAAGAAACACGGCGCGATCCGGGGCGTTGAACCCCATGATACATTAACACAGAACTGAACGTGGCAACAAAAAGGCACTGATACTTTAGCCGATTTGGCAAAGACTGGCGTGCACGGGCTGGATAATATCCTGGCGGGCGGATTGTCACATCTGACCATCAGGGGCCGCACGAAACCATCCACGCGCAAGCCACCACACGATCACAAACCCGATCGCATTCTTGATCGTATAGGCGATGATGTCGCTGTCGAGCCAGTCGGTGATA
>JAYTHT010000315.1:0-4461 GCA_043732365.1 Novosphingobium sp.
CCGTCGCAGCGGCGCGCGCACCTGCGCTGGCTTTCGCTGCCAAGGGCGACCGCATGATTGCCAGCCCACTGGCAAAGCGTCTGGCCGCTGCCAAGGGCATCGACCTTGGCAGCGTAAAAGGCAGTGGTCCCAACGGTCGCATTGTCCGCGCCGATCTCGATGCCACGCCTGTCCAGAACGCTGCGGCATCTGCTGCGCCGGTTGCCGCCGCCGTGCCTGCTGCACAGTCAACACCTGCTGCACAGGCAACACCCGCTGCAGCCGCGTCCGCTGTGCCCGATTTTGGCATTCCGTTCGAGGCGGCGAAGCTGAACAACGTGCGCAAGACCATTGCCCGCCGCCTGACTGAGGCCAAGCAGACGATTCCCCACATCTATTTGACTGTAGATGTCCGGCTTGATGCATTGCTGAAATTACGCAGCCAGCTCAACACCGCACTGGAAAGCCAAGACGTCAAATTGTCGGTCAATGATTTGCTGATCAAGGCACTGGCCAAGGCGCTGGTGCAAGTGCCCAAGTGTAATGTCAGCTTTGCCGGTGACGAATTGCGCACGTTCAAGCGCACAGACATTTCGGTAGCGGTCGCAGCACCATCGGGCCTGATCACGCCGATCATCGTCGATGCCGGGGCAAAGTCGGTATCGGCCATCGCCGGCGAGATGAAAACGCTGGCGACAAAAGCGCGCAATGGCAAATTGCAGCCGCATGAATACCAGGGCGGCACGGCCAGCCTGTCAAACCTGGGCATGTTTGGCATCAAGCAGTTCGATGCGGTGATCAATCCGCCGCAGGCGATGATTTTGGCCGTCGGCGCGGGTGAACCGCGCCCTTATGTCATCGACGGCGCGCTGGCGATTGCCACGGTGATGTCGGCGACCGGCAGCTTTGATCATCGCGCGATCGATGGCGCCGATGGCGCGGCATTGATGCAGGCGTTCAAGTCGCTGGTCGAAAACCCGCTGGCGCTGATCGCCTGATCGAGCGGGCGGTGATGACCGAACCAAACCAGGTGCCGTATCCGGTGGGCGAACCAGCGATCCGCATCACCGCGATGCCCGCCGATGCCAATCCGGCGGGCGACATTTTCGGCGGATGGTTGATGGCGCAGGTGGATACGGCCGCCGGGATCATCGCGGCGCGCTATAGCCAGGACCGGGCTGCGACGGTCGCGGTCGAGGGCATGAAATTTCATCATCCTGTGCATGTCGGTGATAAAGTATCGGTCTATGCCACGCTGACCTCGGTCGGCTGGACTTCGATGGCGATTGCGATCAAGGCCTGGCGTCGCCCGCGCACCGGTGATGACCGCGATTGTGTGACCCAGGCGCGGTTTATATTCGTGGCAATTGATGAGGATCGTCGTCCCCGGTCGGTGCAGTCCCTCGACCCCTGTGCCGAGGACGCGAAACCAGACCATGTGGCCAAAACAGACAAAGGAATTGAGCATGGCTGAAACTTATGATGTGATCTTGCTCGGGTCGGGCCCGGGCGGCTATGTGGCGGCGATCCGCTGCGCGCAGCTTGGGTTGAAGACCGCGATTGTCGAACGCGAAGTGCTGGGCGGGATCTGCCTCAACTGGGGCTGTATCCCGACCAAGGCGCTGTTGCGTTCGGCCGAAGTGTTTCACCAGATGAAACATGCAAAATCGTATGGCCTGGCCGCCGACAATGTGCGCGCCGATCTGGGCGCAGTCGTGGCGCGGTCGCGCAGTGTCGCCAAACAGTTAAACCAGGGCGTCACGCACCTGATGAAAAAGAACAAGATTGTCGTGCATATGGGCAATGGCGTGCTGAAAGGCCCGGGGAAACTGGCGGTCACCAGCGCCGCCGGAGCCACCGAAGTGCTCAGCGCAAAACACATCATCGTGTGCACCGGCGCACGCGCACGCGATCTGCCATTTGCCAAAGCCGACGGAGAGCGGGTGTGGACTTATCGCCATGCGATGACCCCGAAAGAGCTGCCAACCAAGCTGCTGGTGATCGGATCGGGCGCGATCGGGATTGAATTCGCCAGTTTCTACAACGACATGGGCTCGAAAGTGACCGTCGTTGAAATGATGGACCGGGTGGTTCCGGTCGAGGATGCCGATGTCTCTGCGTTTTTGCAAAAGACGATCGTCAAGCAGGGCATGACCGTGTTGACCGGGACCGGTGTGGATGCGCTCGAAGTGGGTGCGACGAGCGTGAAGGCCAAACTCAAGGGCAAGGATGGCAAGGTCGTCGAGGATACGTTCAGCCATGTCATCGTTGCGGTCGGCGTGATCGCCAATACTGAAAACATCGGCCTGGAATCGGTTGGCGTTACGACCGATCGCGGGATCATCGCGATTGATGATTATGGTCGCACCTCGGCCAAAGGCGTGTGGGCGATCGGCGATGTGACGGCCGGTCCATGGCTGGCGCACAAGGCCAGCCATGAAGGTGTGACCGCCGCCGAAGCGATCGCCACCGAATTGGGCAACAAGGACGTTCACCCGCACGCGATGGATCGCCGCAACATTCCGGGTTGCACGTATTGCCACCCGCAAATCGCCAGTGTCGGCCTGACCGAAGCCAAAGCCAAAGAGGCCGGCTATACCGTGCGTGTGGGCACATTCCCGTTCATCGGCAATGGCAAGGCAATCGCGCTGGGTGAACCCGAAGGCTTTGTCAAAACGGTGTTCGACGCCAAGACCGGTGAATTGCTCGGCGCGCATATGATCGGCGCCGAAGTGACCGAGATGATCCAGGGGTATGTCGTGGGCAAAACTCTGGAAACCACCGAAATCGAATTGATGCAGACGGTGTTTCCGCATCCGACAATCAGCGAGGCGATGCATGAATCGGTGCTCGCGGCTTATGGTCGGGCGATCCACATGTGAACCGGCACAGGTGGGGCCGCCTCAGCTTGCGGTGGCCCCCCGTTTGATCAGAACCTGGTCAGAACCAGCGCCGGGCGAAGTGGTGCGTGACCAGCCAGTCGCCGGCGTTGACGCCGTTGACACTGATGAGCGCGAGCGTGCGACCGTATTTATCAATGCCCGTGCGGCGGATCACCAGCGGACCTTGCGCCACAAAGGCGGTAAGCGCATCGCGCGACACCGCGCCGAGCGCATAGTCGCACAGGCATAGCGTGCGCGCGGCCACACATGACATTTTGGTGATGACGGCAATTCGGGCGCGTCGATATTGGCAATGCGCAGCCGTTCATTACCGCAGCGGATCGAATCGCCATCGTGGACAACGGGCGTGGCACAAATGGCGATGCCAACCAGCGCGAGAATTGGTAGAAACGGCAAACGATGGTCTTTCGCGTCACGAGCCACTGCCATCGGCATGCCAAAAATGGTTGGTCGCGTCACGCGCAACAGGCTCGTTAGTAGAGGAACGGCCCCAAACTTGTCCAGTTTGGAGCCGTTGCGTCAATACTGCCGCTGGTCCTGCTGATTTTCTGCGGGGGGCAGTGTACGCGCATCGAAGATGCGCTGCTGGTCCTGGGTCAGCGCGCCGTAGAATGCTTTCAACGCATGCGACTGGCGCTGCAAATCATCCAGTTCCTGCCGCATTTCGGCCTCAACCAGATCCATCCGACGTGGTGCATCGAGCGTGCGGAACAGGTCTGAAGCCGAACGTCGGCGCGCCTGTGCCTTATCCGGAACATCAGCAGCGCTGCGGTACAATTGCCAGGCACCTTCTTGCATAGGCGCAAGATGCAGCGCCTGATGCAATTGTTCAATTGACGACGATCCGGTTGCCAAAGATCCGGAAGATTGGGCGTGTGCCGCGCTGGCAATCAGCGCAACGCCAGCTGCCATTGCGGTAATGCAGGTTTTCATCATGGGCACTTTGGCAAGCCGATCAATTGCAGCCATTGGTCATCCAGTGGTATTGCTGTTCGGTGGCGTTCCATTGCCAGCTACCACAGGCCTGAGGCTGCGGAGCGGCCTGGGGGGTCTGTGGTGTCTGCGAATATGCCATTGGCGGCGCGTCGGATGGCGCGTTGTAAGCGGGGTAATACGGATAACCGTAATAGTCGTCCGGATAGCCCCACAACCATGGGTTGGCGTAGTAGCCGAGATACAAACCAAACGCCGGGCCATAAAATCCGTAATAACCACGACCGCCGTAGTAGCCGCCGTGATAACCGCCGCCACCGTGATAGCTGCCACCACCGTGATAGCTGCCGCCACCGTGATAGCTGCCGCCACCGTGATAACCGCCGCCATCGTGATAACCGCCGCCGCCGCGATAACCACCGCCGCCATGAAACCCGCCGCCACCGCCGCCATGAAACCCGCCGCCGCCGCCGCCATGAAACCCGCCGCCACCGCCGCCATGGCCGCCGCCGCCGCCGCCATGCGGCGCAGCGCTGGCGATCGCTGGCGATAATGCCAGGGCCGCGCTTGCAACAATGCTGGTGAGATATTTCATTGCCCGTTCCTTTTCCCATCGGCGCCGGTCGAGCTGACCATCGTCACAATG
>JAYTHT010000316.1:0-4459 GCA_043732365.1 Novosphingobium sp.
CCACGGCGGATCCTCCCGCTGGGAGAGCGCGTAGTCGAACCCACGCTTGGCCCTGTTGGCCTGTGGCAACATGCAAACAACGAACGGAAGGAATTTTCCATGCTTTTTACGATCGCCATCATTCTGTTGGTGCTGTGGGTGCTCGGCTTTTCGGTATTCCATGTCGCTGGCGCGCTGATCCACATCATTCTGTTGGTTGCGATTGTCATGTTTGTGGTCGGCCTGCTGCGTCGTGGTACCGCCTGACTTGAACGGACCGGTAAGCGCAGGGGCATTTTTAGTCCGATGACCGGATCTGATACCCCTGCGCAGCCGCCAGTTATCGACGCAATTGACCTTGCGCGCACGACGGCGCAAATGCGGGTGCGACATAAGGAAGAAGGCAGCCCGCTGCAACACGCGATCGACCGTGTGACCGCGATCGTCGGGTGGCCGGGGTCGGTCTTGCTAATCGCCCTGATGATGTGTGGCTGGGTTGTCATCAACCTGATCCTGGCGCGAATGGGATCAACGATTTCCGATCCACCGCCGTACCCCGCGCTCCAGACAATCGTATCGGTGGTGGGGCTGCTGCTGGTCGCGCTCGTGCTGATTACCCAGCGGCGCGAAGACGAACTGGCCGATGCGCGTGCCCAACTCAATCTCGAACTGTCGATAGCGATCGAACAAAAAGCTGCCAAGATCATAGAATTGCTCGAAGAAGCGCGCCGTGACAATCCCGGTATCGCCGATCGTATCGATCACGAAGCGGTCGCCATGTCGATCCCGTCCAACCCCGAAGTGGTGTTGGAAGCGATCAAAGTGTTGCGCGACGAAGCCACTTAGGCGGCGTCGGCGCAGTCGCAGGATCATTGGGTGCCCGGCAAATTGCAATTGCGGCCGATCAAGCGCGCGGATTGACCGGATTATTCCTCTGGTTTGGGCGTATTTGGGGGCGTGGCCGCTTTTGGCCGTGCACCGGGGGCATAACGGGCAAACCAGATTACATGTTTGGCGCCTTTGCCATTGGCTCGCGCGGTGACGGTCACCTCTTCGACATCGAACTTGGCCTCGCGCATGCGCCTTACAAACGCATTGTCCTTTGCCGCCGACCAGATCGCCAGCACCCCGCCCGGGCGCAACGCGGCACGCGCCGCCAACAAACCCTGGCGTGAATAAATCCGGTTGTTGTCTTCGCGTACAAGTCCGTCGGGGCCGTTGTCGACATCGAGCAGGATGGCGTCGAACGTCGCTGGCGCGGTCTCGATCACTTTGGCGACATCGCCCATGACCAGACGCACGCGCCGATCGTCCAGGCACCCTGCGGCGACTTCAATCATGGGCCCGCGTGCCCATGCGATAATTTCCGGCACCAGTTCGGCCACCGTGACAATCGCGTCCTTGGACAAAGTGTTCAGCGCCGCACGCAAAGTAAAGCCCATGCCATATCCGCCGATCAGCAGATGTGGTTTGGGTGTGTCGGCGATGCGTTCGCATGACAGCGTCGCCAGCGCTTCCTCGGACCAGCGCATCCGCGTGCTCATCAATTCATTGCGTTCGAGCACGATCATGAAATCGCCGCCGTGGCGAAACAGTTGCAGGTCTTCGCCGCCCGGGATTTGCGCAATGCCGATCAATTCGCGCGGAATCATATCATATCCTCAATATCAAAAATGCGCTCACAGGTCTTGCGCTGCGGCCCAACCACTCGCCCAGGCCCATTGAAAATTGTAGCCACCCAGCCAGCCGGTCACATCGACAGCTTCGCCGATTGCATACAGCCCCTGGACGCGCCGCGCCGCCATCGTTTTGGATGACAGGTCGGCGGTCGCGATGCCACCTGCGGTGACTTCGGCTTTGGCATAGCCTTCGCTGCCATTGGGGGTGAATTGCCAATCGGCTAGGCGCGCTTGCGCGTCGGTCAGCTTGCGATCGGTTTGCGCGCCCAGTTCGCCATCGATGCCCAGCCTGTCGCACAACACATCCGCCAACCGTTCGGACAGGCCATCGCGCAACAGCCGGCGCACGGTCGCGCGCGGAGTGGCCGCTTTGGCCGCGATCAGCCAGCCGGGCGCGCGATCGGGCATGAATTGCACGCCGATCGACTGGCCATGGTGCCAATATGATGAAACTTGCAGGATTGCCGGGCCCGACAGCCCGCGATGGGTAAACAGCGCCGCTTCCCGAAATACGGTTTTGTCGCAGCGCGCCACAACATCGGCCGAAACGCCAGACAGCTCGCGGAACAGCAAATCCTCGCCCGCCAAAGTCAGCGGCACGAGCGCGGGGCGCGGCTGCACAATCTTCAGTCCGAATTTGCGCGCCAGTTCATAGGCAAAGCCGGTTGCGCCCATTTTCGGAATCGACGGCCCACCGGTCGCGATGACCAGTGCGGGCGCGGTTGCGGTGCGGCCGCCATATGTTACGCGGAACTGCCCATCGGCATGATCGACATCCCCGATGGCGGCATCGCATACGACATCGACCCCGCCGCGCGCGCATTCGTCCAGCAACATCGCGACGATCTGCCGCGCCGATCCGTCGCAGAACAATTGCCCCAGCGTCTTTTCATGCCAGGTTATGCCGTGGCGTTCGACCACGGCCAGGAAATCGTAAGGCGTATACCGGCTAAGTGCAGACTTTGCGAAATGCGCGTTTTGCGACAGGTACCGCTCGGGCGCAGTCGCCAGATTGGTGAAATTACACCGCCCACCGCCCGAAATCAGGATCTTGCGGCCAACTTCCGGCGCATGGTCGATCAACAAGACGCGCCGGCCGCGTTGCCCGGCGGTGGCTGCGCATAGCAATCCGGCAGCGCCTGCGCCCAACACGATCGCATCATAAGTCATGCGCGCGCCAGCCGGACCAGGGCCTCATCGAGTGCGGATAGAAACCGCGACCGATCGGCTTTTGTAAACGGCGCGGGTCCGCCGATCACGTCACCCCCGGCCCGCAAATCGGCCATGATCGCGCGTGTCGCAATCGCGGCGCCAATCGACCCCGGCGTAAACGGTTTGCCATTGTGCGAAATCACGGTCGCTCCGGCTTTCAGGCAGCGATCGGCAAGCAGGATGTCGGCGGTGATCACGACGGATCCGGCATCGCACGCCTCGGCAATCCAGTCATCGGCGGCATCGAAATGGTCGCTGACGACCATGCGCGTGATCAGCGGGTGATCGACCAGCCGCATGCGAGAATTGCTGACAATCGTGGCGGGCACGGTGCGGCGCAGCGCGACCTTGAAGATCTCGTCCTTTACCGGGCAGGCATCGGCATCAACCAGGATGCGTAAAGAGGGGGAAGGTGGGGCCACGTGCGCGCCGCCTATAGCCGCAGGCTGCGCTCTGGGCAAATGGTGCGATTCGCGGGTAATGGTCTATCGGAACAAGGAAATTGTCCGGTGGGGTAAAAAGCTTCACTTGCCGAGCGCGCGCGACGTGGCAGAAACAGCTCGTGCGAAACCGGGAGAATGGCACCATGCGGCTGACCGATATTCGCACATTTGTCGTAGGCAATCCGCCGCCACATTTCGGCGGGCGCTATTTCGTGATTGTCCGCCTGACCACGGCATGCGGGATCACCGGTCTGGGCGAGGCGTATTGCGTGCCGTTTGCGCCGCATCTGGTTGCGCAAATGTGCGAAGATGTGTTTGCCCGCTATGCCGCCGGTGCCGATCCCCACGATATCGAGGCGTTGTGGCGGCGGGTCTATTCGTCCGGGTTTACCCAGCATCCCGATTTGACGCTGATGGGCGTGCTGTCCGCGCTGGAAATGGCATGTTGGGATATTATCGGCAAAGCGGCGGGGCAGCCGGTTTACAAATTGCTCGGCGGGCGGGTTCACGAGCGGCTGCGCGCCTATACTTATATCTATCCGCGCCCGGGCGATGCGACCGATGTCTATGCAGACCCCGATCTGGCTGCCCAGCGTGCTGCGACATATCTCGACATGGGCTTCACCGCGCTCAAATTTGACCCGGCCGGGCCTTATACCGCGTTTGACGGGCGGCAATTGTCATTGGAAGCGCTCGATCGGTGCGAACGTTTTGCGCGTACCTTGCGCGATGCAGTGGGCAGTCGCGCCGATCTGTTGTTTGGTACGCATGGGCAGATGACCGCGGCCGGCGCGATCCGGCTGGCGCGGCGGCTGGAACCCTACGACCCGCTGTGGCTGGAAGAACCGGTGCCGCCCGATGCGCCAGAGGAAATGGCGCGGGTGGCGCGCGCCACATCGATCCCGATCGCGGCGGGTGAACGGCTGACCACGAAATACGATTTTGCGCGCTTGCTCGATTGCGGCGCGGCGGCGATCCTGCAAATGAATCTGGGCCGCGTGGGTGGCCTGCTGGAGGCGAAGAAGATCGCGGGCATGGCCGAGGTGCGCCATGTCCAGATCGCGCCGCATCTGTATTGCGGACCGATCGTGGGCGCGGCCAATGTACACCTCGCGACCGCATCGCCAAACTTTCTGATTCTGGAAA
>JAYTHT010000317.1:0-4455 GCA_043732365.1 Novosphingobium sp.
CTTTTGCCGAACAATGGGCAAAATCAGGCGGCGAAGAGCAGATGATCGAACGCACGACGCAGCGCTGGCGCGCGCAGAGCCGTTGATTTTTTCAAGACGGTACCGGTCCGCTCCCCCACCCGACCGCCCAACGCAAGTAACCTATGGGCGGTCGGGTGGGGGAGCGGGCCGGTACCGCCTCAAAAATCCCGCACGACGCGGACCCCTTCGATGCGTTTGCGCCAGCCGGAATAGCGGTACGACGCATAAGCCAACGCAATCGCGATGAGCGACCCGACCGGAAAGCTGAGCCAGAGTGCGTCCATCCCCAGCAGCGGATGGGCCAGCGCGTAAAAGCCCAGGCGCCCGGGGAACATCGAAATGCCCAGCACAAACAGGGGGGGCAGCACCGTGCCCGCCGCGCGCATCGTGCCAAACAGCACGATCGTCACGCCAAACAGCACATAGCCCCAGCTTGCCAGAAATTGGATGTGTCGCGCCAAACCCACTGCCGGACTGTGCGCACCCAAAAACAGTTCCAGCACCGGGCGGTCAAACAGCAGCAGCAGCATCGTCATCCCGCCGCTTATCGCCAGATTGAGCATGATCCCGGCGCGCGTAATTGCGTCGATCCGGTGAAATAACTGCGCGCCGATCATCTGCGCCGCCATCGCGCTGACGGCGGCCGAAATCGCCATCGCGGGCATTTGCAGATAAGTCCAGGTTTGCAGGCTGGCGCCATAGGCGGCGCTGGCGATTGCACCTTCGCGATTGACCAGTCCAATCATGATGATCCCGGCCATCGATACCAACAGCATTTGCGCCCCCATCGGCAGGCCTTTGGTAACGATATAGCGCAGTTCGCCCATATCGGGAATCAGGTAAGTCAGTTCGCGCCCGACCAGCCGCAAGGGCAAATCGCGGGCATAGAGCACTGTCACAAACACCACCATTGCGACGGTCGACGCGATCGTGGTGGCCAACGCCGACCCGGCAATCCCGAACGCCGGGATCGGGCCAAATCCGCCGATCAGCAGCGGATTGAGCGCGACATCGAGCACCACCGCAATGATCATCATCCGCAATGGCATGGCTGAATTGCCGGCACCGCGCAGCCCCATCGACAGCATGACCGTGATTATCTGCGCAGGCATCGCGATAAACACCACGCGCAAATAAGCGAGCGCGAACGCCAGCACTTGCGGCGGGGTGGACATCACATGCAGCAGCCATGGCGCGCCAAACCAGCCCAGGATCGCGACCAGCAGCGACAGGCCAAAACTAAACCCCAGCGCAGTGCCGAACGTGCGCCGCGCAGCATCGATATTGCCCGCGCCAAACGCCTGCCCGACTTTGATCGTGGCGGCCATGCCAAACCCGAATGTGGCGGAAAATACCAGAAACATCACGACATTGGCATTGGCAGTCGCGGCCAGCGCACTGCCCCCAATCATCCGCCCGACCCAGATCGCATTGACCGTGCCGTTCAGCGATTGCAGCACATTGGCGATCAGCGTCGGCGCCGAAAACCGCACCAGCGTGGCCATGATCGGGCCGCTGGTGAGATTGCCCCGGGGGCCAGCCGGACTGCGCCCGGCGTCGGCGATCGCTTCAGTCGCCATCTTTGTCAGGTTCTGCCGTTTTCAGCGCTGCCAGCGCGGCGAACGCACCACCGGACGTTTCGCCGCCAAGCTTGTGTTCGGCTCGCGCGCGATTGGCCTCTGGCCCCTCGGCAAATGGATCGATCGCCAGCGCCAGCGTTTGCGCCAGTGCTTCGCCGAGGTCGAACGTCAGGCCCTCGTATTCAATTTCGTCGCAGGCGTCGGCAGTCAGTTCGATCTCGTCGTCGATCGTATGGGTGTCCTGCGGATGGATGAAGCGCAAATCGACCGGCTCGTCGATTTTCACCGGGAAATCCTCGCCCGATATCGCGCAAACCTGGATAATCGAGGCATGGATGCGGCCGGTCACATTGATCGTGGTGCCATCAGCGATCATTTCGACCGTGGCGACCAGGCGATTGATCGCAGACAAGTTGAACCGCCCGGCCAGCCGCCGTCGTTCGGCGTCATCGGGGACGAGATCCACCGCGGTCGGCGGCAAATGCCGAATGTCGATGATCCGCTGAAATTCGGGGGCTGGGATGTCGCTCAATTGCCGATCTCCGCCGCCAGCACGCGATAGCCGGGCACCAGCGCCAGCCCTGCGGTAAAGGCCCGGGCACGGCGCGCGATCAGCGCGGGATCGCCGCCTTCGCGCAAGGTAACATTGCGCGTGACCGCCGCGATCATCGCGTCCTCGCCATCTTCCAGTGCGATGCGATAGGCGCCCATCCGTCCGCCCAGCGTGCTCATCAATTTGCCGATGTGTTTGCCCACCATCAGGTCGCCGACGCCGCCCTGGCGCAATTGCCCGTCCATATCGTCGACGAACAATTCAGTCAGGCGCACCGACGGTTCGATCAGGGCCTCTTCGCGTTCCAGCCGGATCAACACGATCGCCAGGATCAGCGTGATCGCGTCGAACCGGCCCGCGACGGTGTCGGCAATGCCGCAATCACGATACCATTCTCGTTCGCGCGCGATTTCCACGACCCGGTGCCACAGCGGGCGCAGCGCATCGCGCGGATCGGAGCGCGGGCGCAACCATTTGGCAAAGAGCGACATCAGGTTTTATTCCATTTCAGGTGGCGCATGAATTTTGACAAAAACCGGTTCCCACTTTTGGTCTTCATGCTCTAAGGCGTGCAACATAGACGTCGCGAGCGCGAAGGCAAAGGCCTCGCCGGGCAGTTAACCGGGATGGCGCAAGCGGGCAATGGTCCGCATGGGTGTCAGACCGAACGGTCTTTGGCCGAAGGGTGATCAAGTGCGAAAGGTGGCAATGCGGATCGAACGGACGAATGGTCGGGGCCTTGGCGGCCAAATGCTGCCAAACCTGCGGCCGGTTTTGCACGCTGCTGGCGCCACGGCATTGCTGCTGGCGGCCGGCGGTTGCAGTACGATCCGCGACCATCGCGGGTATCTGGTCGATCCGGCGTTGACCGAATCGGTCTTGCCCGGGGTAGACAACCGCCTTTCGGTCGAAAAATCGCTGGGCCAACCCACGCTGAAAAGCCAGTTTGGTCAGCAATCGTGGTATTATATCTCGCTCGACACGACGCAGCGGCCGTTCAAGCGGCCGCGCATTCATGCCGGATCGATCATGGACGTCACATTTGACACTGCCGGTACGGTGCAGGCGGTATCGCACGATGGCGTCGAACATGCGCTGAACATTCGGCCGGACGGGCACAAGACCCCGACGCTGGGCCGTGAACGCAGCTTCTTTGAAGACCTGTTCGGCAATATCGGCACAGTCGGCGCATTGCCAGGTGGTGGCCAGAGTGGCCCCGGCGGCCAAGGTGGCGGCGGCGGCGGCGGTGGTGGCCGACCCGGCGGGACTGGTCCGAACGGCAGTTGAAGCCCTTGATCCTGAATTCCGGTCGGAATTCAGGATCGTTGGCCCCGGCCAGCTTCGCACCAACAATCAAACGCTATTGAATGCGTGACACTGCCCCCCAATATCTGGTGCATGAACGACCATGCGGCGAGCCACGGCCTGATCCAGTGGCATGGAACGACCATCATCGGGGTGCGCAAAAACGGGCGCACCGTTATTGCCGGCGATGGCCAGGTGTCGATGGGCAACACCGTGATGAAACCCAATGCGCGCAAAGTGCGGCGGCTTGGAACCGCCGGGCCCGATCAGCCCGCGCCGGTCATTGCCGGGTTTGCGGGCGCAACCGCCGATGCGTTTACGCTGTTCGAACGGCTGGAGCGCAAGCTGGAGGCACATCGCGGGCAATTGCTGCGCGCGGCAGTCGAACTTGCCAAGGATTGGCGCACGGACAAATATCTGCGCAATCTTGAGGCGCTGATGATTGTCGCCGATGCCGAAACGCTGCTGGTGCTGACGGGTAACGGCGACGTGCTGGAACCCGAGGCGATCAATGATGCGACCATTGCCGCGATCGGATCGGGGGGTAATTATGCGCTCGCCGCAGCCCGCGCGATTTCCGATTACGAAACCGATGCCGAAACGATTGCGCGGCGCGCAATGCGCGTGGCCGCCGACATTTGCGTCTTTACCAACGACCGCGTTACGGTGGAAGAAGTCTGATGCCAGAATCTTTTAATCACGATTCCCTGACTCCCAAAGCCATTGTTCGCGCGCTAGATGAACACATTGTCGGGCAGCGCGATGCCAAGCGGGCGGTGGCGGTTGCCTTGCGCAACCGCTGGCGCCGACAGCGGCTGGCGCCGGGGCTGCGCGATGAGGTCAGCCCCAAGAACATCCTGATGATCGGGCCGACGGGATGCGGCAAGACCGAGATCAGCCGGCGGCTGGCCCGGCTGGTCGATGCACCGTTCGTCAAAGTCGAAGCGACCAAATTCACCGAAGTCGGCTATGTGGGCCGCGATGTCGAACAGATCG
>JAYTHT010000318.1:0-1241 GCA_043732365.1 Novosphingobium sp.
CACACCTGCCGATCATCGCCTATTGGCCCGGCGTGCGCGGATAAAGCTGGCACGGGGGGACCGCGCCGGGGCGTTGACCGACACCGAAGCGGCAGCGGCGGCAACGCCCAAAGGGTCACTGGATGTTCTGCGAGTGGTGGTCTTGTATCAGCGGCTAGGCAAGGCTGATCGCGGCTCCGCCCTGCTTGATCCAGTCATCGCGCTTCACCGCGACGATTCAAACTATGCCGAATTGCTGAACGCGCGCGGTTTGAACCGCGCGCTTGCCAACGCCGATCTCGACCAGGCGCTGAAAGACTGCGATGCGGCGATCCGCAAGGCGGGGCCAAGCCCTTCGCTGCTCGACACCCGCGCTCTGGTGCAATTGCGGCGCAAATCTTATGCCGCAGCAATTGCTGACGCCGATGCCGCGCTAAGCAAAGCGCCCAAGATCCCCACGTCGCTGTTTTTCCGAGGTCTGGCCCGGATCGCCAGCGGGGATGAAGCGGGCGGCACGACGGACATTGCGGCCGCGCGCGCCATTCGCCCGACGATCGATGCGCAATTTTCCGACTATGGCCTGAACGCACCAAAGCCCGCACCAAAACCCGTCTCTGCCACCCCCGCCCAGCCGCAAGGGCCGGACGGAGTTGACGACGACAACGATCAGTAAACGATCACGCTACGGATCGATTTGCCCGCGTGCATCAGTTCGAACGCGGTGTTGATGTCTTCCAGGCCCATGACGTGGGTGATCATCGGGTCGATTTCGATTTTGCCCTGCATGTACCAATCGACGATCTTGGGCACGTCGGTGCGGCCTTTGGCGCCGCCAAACGCGGTGCCGCGCCAGTTGCGGCCGGTCACCAGCTGGAACGGACGGGTGGCGATTTCGCGGCCTGCTTCGGCCACGCCGATGATGATGCTGGTGCCCCAGCCGCGATGGCATGCTTCCAGCGCGGTGCGCATCACTTCGGTGTTGCCGGTCGCATCGAAGGTGTAATCGGCGCCCCCATCAGTCATTTCGACGATTTTGGCGACGGTTTCCTCGCGGCTCAGGCCTTTGGAATTGAGGAAGTCGGTCATGCCGAATCTGCGGCCCCATTCTTCCCGATCGGGATTCAGATCGACGCCGATGATCTTGCCCGCGCCGGCCAGCCGCGCGCCCTGGATCACGTTGAGGCCAATTCCACCCAGGCCAAACACCACGACGTTTTCACCGACCTGGACTTTGGCAGTGTTGACGACTGCGCCGACGCCCG
>JAYTHT010000319.1:0-4446 GCA_043732365.1 Novosphingobium sp.
TTGCCCAACCCTGGATCCGCGCACGCATGCTTGCCCATTTATTCGATCCCGTTCCGGCCGTAATCGTCATCGGCGGAACATTGCTGGCCACGGGCTTGCGCGCGGGGCGCGTCGATCTGCGGCACACAGGGGTCGAATTGGCCGGGCTATCGCGCCGCCGCTTTGATGCAGACCGTCTGCGCCGCGATCTGGCCCCGCTGGCCAATGACATCCGCACCGATGGCGTTTTTCGCACCCGTGCCCGGCTGACCGGCGATCGCTCGCTCGATGATGCGATAAAGGCGATGATTGACGGCCATTCGGCATCGATGCTGATGATGCGCCATGCAGTCGATCGAAAAAAGCGCCTCGGCCGGGCTCAACGCGCCGCGGTCACGCTGGCGCAGGCGGCCGATCTGGCGCCGGTGTTTGGCCTGGCGGGCACGCTCGTATCGCTGGCCGGGTTATCGGGCAGCGGGATTGCCCGCGCGATGTTTCTCAGCGCGATTTCGCAATCGGTGCTGGCGACGCTGTATGGCTTGTTGCTGGCCAATATCCTGCTCGCCCCGCTCGCTCGCGCGATCGAACGCCGTGCCGAACGCGAAGAAAAAGTGCGGCAGGACCTGATTGACTGGATCGCCGCGCAGTTCGCCGCTGTCGCCCCGCGCCTGCGCCGTAGGACGCAGGCGGCATGATCGCGCGCACGGTCAGCACCGGTTGGCAGACGATCCTGGCCGATTTGTCGCTGATCCTGTTCATGGTCACGGCGTCGGCGCTGGCCAATGCGCCCGATGGTCCGCTGGGTCCCGACAGCGATCCGCACCCTGCTGCGGCGCACCCGCATGGGCCGCCGCCAGCGCCCGCGCCAAAATCCGTGCCCATCATCGCAGCGTTGTCCCGGGCCGAACCGGTTGGCGTATGGCGCAGCGGGGTAGACGCGCCGCCGCTCGCGCAGTGGTTGCGCGAGGTCGCGCGTGATCCGCGCCTGCGTCTGACGATCACCGTGCATTATGCCCCTGGCGGGCGCAAAGCCGGGCTGGCGCAGGCGCTTCACCTCGACACAGCGGCGGGCGCGCATGCTGCCGATGCGCGGATCCTGGTCGAGCCGGGGTTGCCCGCCGGGGCCAGCGCGGCACTCGGCTATGACGCGGATGGCACGCAGCTTGCTAGTCCAGGGACATGACCATGAAATTTACCCATTCACTCGCTATCGCGGCCAAGTTCCTATTTGCGCCCATGGCTCTGTTCGCGCCCCAGGTCCATGCCCAGGCGGCTGCGCCGGGGCTGCACGATCCGGGCGCGATCGACCGTGATGTGGCGAACTTTACCGGGCAGCCGATCGGCGCGCCCGGCGGCGCCGCGCGGCCCATCGACCGGCGTTTGCGGTTGAGCGCTTGCGCGGCGCCGCTGGCGATGTCGTGGCGCGGCGATGGGCGCACCAGCATTCTGGTCGAATGCCCCGATGCGGGCGGATGGCACGTATTTGTCGCGCTGGCGGCCGGTGCGCGGCAAAGTGTTGCAGGCCCGGTCATTGAGCGCGGGCAGTCGGTCACCGTGGCATTGACGGGCGATGGTTTTTCGGTGTCGCAACCGGCAGAAGCACTTGAAAACGGCGCGCTTGGCGCCTGGATCCGGGTGCGTACCGTGGCCAAGGGCGAACCGTTGCAGGCACGCGTTGTGCGTCCCGGCCTTGTCGAAGTCCCCATCGAATAGTTCCCCGGGCGGCAGATTTTTTCCGGTGGCCTTAAACCAGTGGCACTCCTGCCGTACTTGACGATACATTCTTCGCGAAGGAGCGAACCATGGCATCGTTTGACATCGGAGCAACCAGCCCGGTTGGGCCGGTTCAACTCAATACCGTGCAGCCGGCTATCCAGACCGCGGCGGCCCGGATCACGGCAGCAACGCAGGCGACATCAAGTCCGGCCGCCGTGACCACCACGGCCGCATCAAGCGCTGTGCCGCAGGTTCAAACGAGCCTGAGCATCGGTGCCGGAAACGTCCCGATCGACCACACCCGCGTCGATGCTATCCGCAAGGCGGTGCAAAACGGGACTTATCCGTTAGTCCCCGCCAAAATCGGTGACGCCATGGTGGCAGCCGGGCTCATGTTGCGAAAGACGAGCTGATGGGTTTTGCAATCGAGCCAGACGCGACGCTTGATGGATCCGGCCGGGCTGGTGCGCCGCACCCGTTCGATTTGCGCGAAATCCTGCGGCAGATGCTTGCCGTGCTGGAATCCGAACGGCAGGCGCTGGCCGGGCTTGATGTCGATGGCATCGTCGGGTGCGCGGTGCACAAGGATGAGCTGTGCGACCAGTTGGCAGAAATCAACCGCAATGATGTGGATGAGGAATGTCGCGGACTGGTCGATGCGGCCCGGCGCCTGAATGAAACCAATCGCCGCGTGCGCAATCTGATCGCGGCCAATGTTGCCACGCGGCTGGATGCGCTGACGGGGCAACCCGCGTTGTACCGTGCCCAGACTGATGCAGCGCGGGTGCGCCGTTTGCGCTGACCTGGTGCCAAATTGGCACGCCTCTTGCTGAACCCTGACAAAGCGGTGCGATCCGCGTTTGCCAAAGGGATGTTCAGTGAGTTTGCCCGATGCGTCCAACCCCCGTTCCATAACGCCCGGCCTGCCGGTCATGCCTATCCTGCCAGGCGTCGCGCAAACGCCGGTACATGCGGCGATTGCGCGTGCGGCGACGGCGACTGGGGTCGATTTCACGTATCTGCTGGCGCAGGCACGGCTCGAATCCGGGCTCGATCCGTCGGCGCGGGCGCGCACGTCCAGCGCGCGTGGGCTATACCAATTCACCGGATCGACCTGGCTGCGCACACTGGAGCGCCACAGTGCGGACCTGGGCGCGGCACACCTGGGGTTTGATGCGGCAAGCGCGGCGCATGATCCGGCGGAGCGCGCGCAATTGCTGGCGCTGCGTAGTGATCCGCAACTGTCGGCGATGATGGCCGGAGAACTGGCCAACGACAACCGCGGCTATTTGTACGGCGTGCTGGGCCGCGATCCGGACAATGCCGAACTCTATCTTGCGCATTTTCTCGGCCCCGATGCGGCAGGCAAATTCCTGGGCGCGCTGGCGAACGATCCGATGCAGAGCGCGGCGGCATTGCTGCCCAAAGCGGCGGGCGCCAATCATGCGATCTTTTTCGCCGGATCATCGCCCCGCAGCGTGGGTGATGTGATGGATTTGCTGCGCACGAAATTCGATAGTGCGATGCAGAGCAATGCCGACGAGCCCCGTGGCATCCGGGGTGGCGGGTATTTGCCGATGACGGCAACCGCGATTGCCGCCCCGATGCGTCCGACTGGCGGCCCGCTGGCGCAGGAATTCGCCGCTGCTGCGCCCGCTGGTCAAAGTTCGATGGCAGATACGCTCGTATCCGCCTTTGGCCCATCTGCTTTTGGTCAGGTCGATGGCGGCGAGGTCATGCCTGCCAACGTCCGCGCCGCCTACGGTCAAATCCGGGCGCTGGGTCTGTAAATGTTCAAACGCTTTGCCAACATCGGCGCGCTGGCGCTGCCGGCAGGGATCCTGACGCTGATCGCGTTGATGGTCGTCCCGATCCCCGCGTTCATGCTCGACGTGTTTTTCGTGTTCAACATTGCGCTGTCGGTGGCCGTGTTGATGGCGGCGATGAATGCGGAAAAACCGCTCGATTTCTCGTCGTTTCCTTCGGTATTGCTGTTTGCCACGTTGCTGCGGCTATCGCTCAATGTGGCATCCACGCGCGTCGTGCTGGTCCATGGCCATACCGGCGGCGCTGCCGCAGGCCACGTGATTGAAAGCTTTGGCGCGTTTCTGATCGGTGGTAATTTCGCTGTCGGGCTGTTCGTGTTCATGATCCTGATGATCATCAACATGGTCGTGGTGACAAAGGGCGCGGGCCGCGTGTCCGAAGTGTCCGCGCGCTTTACCCTCGATGCCTTGCCCGGCAAGCAGATGGCGATCGACGCCGACCTCGGCGCCGGGCTTATCAACGCGCAAGAGGCCAAGCAGCGCCGCCGCGACACTGCGACCGAGGCCGATTTCTATGGCTCGATGGATGGCGCCAGCAAATTCGTCAAAGGCGATGCGATCGCGGCAGTGCTGATCCTGGGGGTCAATATCATCGCCGGGTTTTGTCTCGGGATGCTCAGTCACGGGCTGACTGCCGCCGATGCGGCGCAGAAATACGTTACACTGGCGGTTGGCGATGCGCTCGTTGCGCAAGTTCCTTCGTTGTTGCTGTCAATTTCTGCGGCGGTGATCGTCACGCGCGTTTCGGATAGCCGCAATTTGTCCGGGCAGATCGGTGGGCAATTTGCCAGCCCCTCGACATGGTTGCCGGTGGCGGTTGTCCTGACCGCGATCGGCATGATCCCGGCGATGCCGCAATCGGTGTTTCTGCCCGCCGCCGCCGTGGCCGGCTGGCTGTGGTGGAATCTGAAAAAGCGCGCCGAAC
>JAYTHT010000320.1:0-1236 GCA_043732365.1 Novosphingobium sp.
GTGCCCGATGAAATGCAGACGAGTATCTGGAACCAGGGCTGGTTTGCCGATCCGGTCTGGCGCAAGGACCGCATCAACGCGATCTCGACCCATTTCATCACGGCATTCCTCGACAGCCATGTCAAAGGCGACACGGCGAAGGGCAGCTATTTCGATGTGCCCTCGCCCGCATCCGACCCCGGCGGCTGGACCGGCGGCGACACGGGCAGCTATGCCGCGATGAGCAAAGGCGGCACCAATCCGACGTGGAAAGGGTTTTGGCGTGGTCAGCAGGACGGGTTGATCCTGGAGCATCGACCCGCGCAATAATGCTGTGCCGCCAATGCGATGCTCCCAGTGCTATGCTCCCAGCGCTATGCTCCCAGTGCGCGAAACACCATGACGAGCATCAGGTCATCGACATCGGGCATCGACGGCGGTTGCAGCAGCGCAAACGCATAGTCGGACTGGCACTGCCACAACCGGGGGGCATATTCGACAATCCCGTCCAGCAGCGGCGCCACGACCGTTTCGCGTGATGCCGCATTGGGCCGGGTGTGCAGGTATTCGCTGGTCGGCACCGCGATGATCGTTTCGATTTCGATGTGGCGCGCCGCCGCGCCGATCTGGACCGCGACCGGATAGCGGTCGCTGCCCAGCGGGATGCAGAGTGCGTGAAACCCGTCGTGGGTCGGCCGCGCCGGGCACACCCCCTGGACCTCGCCGTGCGGCTGGACCAGCACCACCGGCACCGTGGTGCCCCCATCGGCCACATCGCCAAATGTCAGCGCCGAGCCAAACCGCGTGGTCGTAAAATTGGCCAGACGCACCGGCATCCCTTCGCCTGCCAGTTCGGCAGGCACAAACATGCGCCGCGTGCCCTTTTGGTAAAGCAGCCCTTTTTGGCGCAATCCGCGCCGCGCGGCGGCTTTATCGAACAGATCGACCATCTGGTCGGTGCCCAAATTCAAATCGTGTTCAAACGCGGTGATCGTCGCAATTTCGGGTTGCAGCGGCAGGAACATCAGCCGGGTCATCGCGGCCGCGCATGCTTCGCGCCATAGCCGCAGGTGATCGTCGGACACACCGGCCCGGATCGTGGCATCGACCTGATGGCGCAGGAAATCGATGCAACCCGACTGGATTGCCTCACGGATTTCGTTCTGGCCCGGCTTGATGCTGTTGGCCGCGCGGATCGGCGTGCCGTCCTGCGCATAATCGATCACCGACCCGATCGCGGTTGTCGACAGCTGTTCC
>JAYTHT010000321.1:0-4422 GCA_043732365.1 Novosphingobium sp.
CCGTTTGATCCCGCTCGACAACGATGCCGGGGCCGATTTGTTTGCGCTGACCGGTGACATGACCGCAGCCGCCGGGCTGCCTGCCTATGAAATCAGCAACCATGCCCGCCCGGGTCAGGAAAGTCGGCACAACCTGACGTATTGGCGGTATGGCGATTATGCCGGGATCGGACCCGGCGCGCATGGCCGCCGGACAAACCTGGCCACTACGCGCCATCGCAAGCCGGAAAACTGGCTGTCCGCGATCGATCGCGCCGGGCATGGATTGAACGAAGAACGCCATTTGACCAGCGGCGAACAGGCCAGTGAGGCGCTGTTGATGGGTTTGCGCCTGGGCGAAGGTGTCGATCTGGCCCTGCTCGCCGCGCGACTGGATTTGCCGCAGGCAAAGCTGATCGATGCCGAAAAGGCACGGTTTTATGGCGATCTTGGCCTCGTAACGCGCCTCGGCGATCGGCTGATCGTGACGGCGCAAGGCATGCCGCTGCTCGATGCATTGCTGGGCGAACTGGTGTCCGCCGATCTCGTCGCGGCATGATCGAGGCCGAAATCCTGGCCGCATGGCATGACCATCTGACGCACGGGCGCCGCCGATCGGCGCATACCGTGCGCGCCTATGTCGCGACCGCGCGGCGGTTGATCACGGCGCTGGATGATACCCCGCGTGATTGGGCCACCCTCGCCGCCCTTGATGTCGCGGCCTTGCGCACGCAACTCGCCAGGCGCCGCGCTGCCGGTATTGGCCAGGTTTCTGCCGCGCGCGAATTGTCCGCGCTAAAGGCTTTCATGGCGTTCGCGCGGGGCCAGGCCGGATTGCCCGCCGCTGCGCCACGCTTGCGCGGCCCGCGCGTGAAAAAAGGCCTGCCGCGCCCGATCACCCCCGACGAAGCGCTGCATTTGACTCAGACCGTCGCTGAAGACGCCGCGCAACCTTGGATTGCGGCGCGCGACATGGCCGTGCTGCTGCTGCTGTATGGCGCTGGTCTGCGAATTGGGGAGGCGCTGGCGCTGACACCTGGGATCCTTCCATTGGGTGACCGCATGGTAATTACCGGCAAAGGCGGCCGGCAACGGCTGATCGCGCTGCTGCCGGTCGTGCGCGATGCGATCGAACGGTATGTCGGGCTCGCGCCCTGGCCCCTGGCACGCATCGAACCCTTGTTTCGCGGGGCCAAAGGCGGGCCGTTGGCGGCGGGGATGATCCGGCGGGTAATGGCCCGCGCGCGAACGCTGCTGGGTCTGCCGCCCACCGCAACACCGCATGCGCTGCGCCACAGCTTTGCCACCCATCTGTTGGGCGCCGGGGCCGATCTGCGCAGTCTGCAAGAATTGCTGGGACATGCCAGTTTGTCCTCGACGCAAATTTATACCCAGGTCGATGCGGCGCGCATGCTCGAGGTCTATCGCACGGCGCACCCGCGCGCTTAGAGCATCGAACGTTTAATTTGGAACTTCGTGGAGTAAGATGCCTCCGGCGGGCAAGGGTTATACCCTTGCATCCGTTACTTAGTGCGTAGCTCGCGATGGCGCGCCCCGCCGCGACGCGGCTGTCGTCTCCCGCCGCAAGGTTGAGGCAAGATCCGACGGGCACGGGATGCGAGGGTGTAACCCTTGCCCGCCAGCGGCGCCTTTTTTTCAGGTTGTAACCCGTTACAGCTATTTAACCCGCGCGCGAGGCAGGCGCAAAGTCACCAGCAATCCGCCCAGGTCCTCGCTTTCGCCCAGCGCGATCGACCCGCCATACAGTTCCGCAACATCGCGCACGATCGCGAGGCCCAGCCCGGTGCCGGGCTTGCCGGTGTCGAGCCGCGCGCCACGGGTGAACAGTCGGTTCCGCGCCACTTCGGGAATGCCCATGCCGTCATCCTCGATCCAGATATCGCAATAACGCGCGTCCGATGTTCTGGCCTCCATCGTGATAAACACCGAACCGCCGCCGTATTTCGCGGCGTTTTCAATCAAATTTCCCAGAATTTCGTCGAGATCCTGGCGTTCAATCGCCACTTGCGTGTCACGATTGCCGTCCAGATCGAGCCGGGTCTCGGGATACAGCCGTTCGACCGCGCGCACCACCGCCTCCACGCTTTCGCCCACCGTCGCACGTGACTGGCCGATCGCGCGGCGCCCGACCGCGCGCGCGCGCGCCAGATGGTGATCGACCTGACGGCGCATTACCAGTGCCTCTCGTCGTACGGTATCGGCCAGGTCGTCTGCCTGGGCGGTGGCGGCATTGGTAATGACGGTCAGCGGGGTTTTCAGCGCGTGCGCCAGATTGCCCGCATGGGTGCGCGCTTCTTGTGCCTGACGCTCCGTATGCGCGAGCAATTCGTTGAGTTCGAGCACCAACGGCTGCACTTCTAGCGGCAATGGCTCGGTCAATTGCGATCCGCCCTCTTCACGCAGGCGCACAATCGCCTGACGCACCCGGCGCAAGGGCCCGAGCCCATAATACGTCTGCGCCACCGACATCGCGATCAGGCCCAGCCCCAGCACGACGAAAGACCAGATCAGGATTGCGCGGATGCGCCGGATCTGGCTATCAACATCCGTGCGGCTGGCGGCAACCGCAAATTGCCAGGATGTCTTGCTGCCCGGCAGGATCACCGATCGTTCGATTACGCGCAGCGGTTCCCCATCGAACTGGCCGCTGTCGTAAATATGCGGCTGATTGTCGAAATGGTCGCCTTTTAACTTCAGCGTGCGGTCCCACAGCGATCGCGACGGAAATTCGTCGTGGCCGGGGCCCGAAACCTGCCAATAAAGCCCGCTGTTCGGCTCAAGGAACCGCTGATCACCCAGCGGGCGACCGAAATACACTTCGCCTTCGGGCCCGATTTCCGCCGAAGCAACCATCGCCGTCAGCATATCGCCGAGATGATCGTCGAAATCGCGCGTGACCAGCCCGCTCAGCGTCTTGTCCAGCGCGATCCCGCCGCCCAGTAGCAGCACAAGGATCCACGCAAACGCAATGAACAACATGCGTCGACGCAGCGATCCGGTATGCCCCGTACCCGCCGCAAGCGCGGCTTCGCTGATGCCCACGGCAAGCGCGGCTTCACCCACGCCAGCCAGCGCCGCGTCCGCCGGGCGCCGATCAGGCGCGAGCGGGATCGTTGAGACTGTAACCGAGGCCACGGATCGTCGTAATCACATCAGGACCAAGCTTTTTACGAATGCGTGTAACAAACACCTCGATCGTATTGGAATCGCGATCGAAATCCTGATCGTAGATATGCTCGATCAGCTCGGTGCGGCTTACCACTTTGCCCTTGTGGTGCAACAGATACGACAACAGCTTGTATTCCTGCGCGGTCAGTTTGACCGGTTCGCCCGCCAGCGTCACCCGGCCCGACCGCGTGTCGAGCCGCACATCACCCGCAATCAGCTCGGCACTGGTATTGCCCGACGCGCGGCGGATCAGTGCGCGTAACCGCGCGATCAATTCCTCGGTCTGGAACGGCTTGGCCAGATAATCGTCGGCCCCGGCATCGAGTCCTGCGACTTTGTCCGACCAGCTGTCGCGCGCAGTCAACACCAGCACGGGAAATTTGCGCTGTTCCTTGCGCCACATGTTCAGCACGGTCAGGCCGTCGATTTCGGGCAGACCCAGATCGAGCACCACCGCATCGTATTCTTCGGTCGAGCCCATGAAATGGCCGTCTTCACCATCCACCGACAGATCGACCGCATAGCCATTCGCTTCGAGCGTAGACTTCAACTGCCGACCCAGCGTGGGTTCGTCCTCGACGATCAGGATGCGCATGGAATTATCGTGCCCCTCTAGAGCGATTTCTAGCCTGGTGATGACACCCGGCGATGCGGAAATCGCGGTAAAACAAAAACCTGGAGCGGTTTTATCTGATGCAATCAGATCACAAACCGCTCTGGGCGTCAGGCCGACCTGCCCGTTGCCTCTCATACCGTTATTCTTTGCCCCCTCGTTCCTGAACGGTCAAGGAATGGCACGGTAGTCTGGCGTTCAGATTGATCCGATGGCCCCGGTTTCTGGCAAATGTTTCTGACGATCGTTTTTTAACGATTGTGCCCGCGCACTTGCCCAGTACGGGCATCGACATCGACAAACACGACGCGGCCGTCGCGGATGAATTTCAGGCGATAGGCCATCGCTTCGGGATCGTATTCGGGGCCCAGGTATTGCATGCCGCGCATCGTCGGCAGGACCTGCCGTTCGATATCGCGCAACGAATGGACGTTGCCCGCACGCAAGTCGCGGCGCGCTTCGTTTTGTTCGTCATGCGGCGGCCCGGCGCTCGCGACCGTCGGGATCGCAAGCGCAAGCGCCGTAAGCATGGTAAAAAAGATCAATCGAATCCGTTGCATCACCCGCTGCTGATACCCGCGAAGCATTGAACGCTTGGTGAATAAACCCGCCAGCCAGCGCACCCATTTGTCGCGCTAGGG
>JAYTHT010000322.1:0-1230 GCA_043732365.1 Novosphingobium sp.
GTAATTCTGGCCGATGTGTTCATCCCGTTGACCACGTTCAACGCGGCCATGCCAAAGGATGCCGGGTCCGCAATGGTCGGCAGCGTGGCCTATGGTCCGCTGCCACGTCAGGGGCTCGATATTTATGCGCCCACCGACGCGCATCGGGGGCCGCTGCCGGTCATCGTGTTCATCTATGGCGGCTCGTGGAATTCGGGCGATCGCAGCGGCTATGCCTTTGTCGGGCGAGCGCTTGCCGCGCGCGGGTTTGTGGTCGTGGTCCCCGATTACCGACTGGTGCCCGAGATACGTTATCCCGCTTTTTTGCAGGATAACGCAGCGGCGGTCCACTGGGTGCGCCAGCATGTGCGTGATTTTGGCGGAGATCCCGCGCGGCTGGTGCTGATGGGCCATTCGGCGGGCGCGTACAATGCGGCGATGCTGGCGCTCGATCCGCGCTGGCTGGGCTCCGATCGCGCGGCGGTGCGCGGATTGATCGGGCTGGCCGGGCCTTATGATTTCCTGCCGTTTACCGGGACCGACACAAAAGCGGCGTTCAGCGGCGCAAGCGATCTGCTGACGACGCAACCGGTCAATTACGCCAGTGCCGCCGGTCCCCCGGCGCTGCTTGCCACCGCTGACACCGACACGATCGTACGCCCGCGCAACAGCGATGCGCTGGCCAGCGCGCTGGCCGCGCATGGCGTGACGGTGGTGCGCACGCGCTATCCCGGAATTGGCCACATCGGGATAATCACCGCGATTGCAAAGCCGTTTCGATGGCGTGCCGGGGTGCTCGACGATGCGATCCGCTTTGCCAGGCAGGTAACGGTCAAGCCCTGATCAGACGCCGTGGCAGCGCCAGCAGGTGGCGCGCAAGGCCGTGGATATCGTCAAATGCGGGGTGGCGCATGGCCAGCAAGGCGATCAGCCAGCCCACACCGCCAAGCCCCGCCGCCATCGCCAGAACCGGCAGGCCAACCGCATCGGGCGACAGCCACAGCGCATAGACCAGCGCAAGCGGCAGCAGCGCGGCAACCGTCGCGGCGGCGCTTTTGGCGTAAATCAGCATCAGCGCGCGGCGGTCAAACCGCACGACTTCGTCCATCAACCGCGCATAAAGCAGCACCCAGACCAGCGCATAGACCAGCCGCGACGCCGCCGCCCCGTTCAGGCCCCAGCGGCACCCGGCCATCAGCAACACGATCGACGCCAGTGTATCGACGACATTGCGCACCACCAGCCGCCCGG
>JAYTHT010000323.1:0-1226 GCA_043732365.1 Novosphingobium sp.
GCGCCGCAGCCTGCTGGCCAAGCTCGGTCTCGGCATGACCGGCGCCGCCGTGTTCCCGGTGCTGCCGGTGGCACGCGCCGGCACGCATCCCAATGGCCCGTCGCACTTGCCAGTCACCTCGGGCAATATCCAGGACCCCGGCGACCGCACCAGTTGCGATTACTGGCGCTATTGCGCGATCGACGGGTTTTTGTGCACGTGCTGCGGCGGCGCTGTTGGCACCTGCCCGCCGGGCACCGAAATGAGCCCGATCACCTGGATCGGCACCTGCACCAACCCCGCCGACAACCGCGCCTATATCATCAGCTACAACGATTGCTGCGGCACCACGTCGTGCGGGCAATGCCTGTGCAACCGCAACGAAGGCGATCGTCCGCAAGTGCGTACGCAATCGAACAACGATTACAACTGGTGCCTTGGCACCAAGAGCAGCGTCTACACGTGCTCGACCGCCGTGATCGTCGGCGTTGCACTGGATCACCCCAAATGAAGGCCGCGCTTGCACTCATCATCCCGGCGCTGCTGATCACCGGTGCGGCCCGGGCCGCAGACCCGATCGGCGACGGTGCGGCGATCTTTGGCCGCTGCGCAGCGTGCCATACGGCGAGCGGCGCCGGGCTGCCCGGCGCGTTCCCCGCGCTCAACCGCGATTTTCGCGTGATGGCCAACAGCCCTGCGGGGCGGCGCTATCTGGCGCTGGTGGTCAATCTGGGGCTGGTGGGGCCGCTTGACGTCGATGGCCAGACCTATCGCAATGTCATGCCCGCGCAATCGGATCTCGCCGCGCCCGATATCGCCGCGGTGCTCAACCATATCGGCACGCGGATCAGCCATGATGGCCCGCCCTTCCGGGCGTTCACGCCGGGCGAAGTGGCAGGATATCTGGGCGATGCCGGCAAGCCCAGCGCGTCCGATCTGGCCGCGCTCCATGCCACCCTGGCCAAAGGCGGGGCCTGAACCATGATCGCGCGCGCGACCTTGCTGATGCTGGCGCCACTAGTCGCGATCGCGGCAGCCATGCCGGGACAGGCCGATACCGGCGCGCCAGCAGGGGTCTATGACGCCAGTCAGGCACATGTCGATTACATGCTCAAATGCCAAGGCTGTCACCGCCCCGATGGGAGCGGCGATGATCATTCCAATCCGCCGCTGCGCGCGATGGTGGCGCGGTTCCTGGCCGTTCCGGGTGGGCGCGCTTTCCTCGGGCAAGTGCCGGGCGTGGCGAC
>JAYTHT010000324.1:0-1225 GCA_043732365.1 Novosphingobium sp.
CCCGCCGCGGCGCCAAACAATTGCGCGATTGCGGCGGTGCCGGCATGCAGGCGATAGAGATTACACACAGTTCGAAATATTCATGACATGCACCATGACCAACAGATTTGGACCATTCAAGTCAGGCCGCGCGCCACCCGCAATTTCCCGACCGCGCGATACCCCATGTCGATCGCGGCGTTGGTAAAGGCCGCCGCCGCCGGTTCCGCCTTGGCGATCGTGATCCTCCCCCACGGGTAGCGCCAGATACCATGCGGGCGTTCGACAATTCCGGCGACAATTGCGGCGACAATTGCGGCGACGCTGCACTTTACTCCCCCTTCGGTCTGGGCATCGCTTACGCGGCGTGGGATCGCGCCCAAGAATGGCTTCGACACGGTCGAGAAACGCGCCCGTAATCCCCGATGTCAATTAAATGCAGCGTCACCGTAATCGAACAGCTTGGGCACTTGCGTCATGCCGCGCGCGCTTCGGCCAGCAACCGATAAACCGACGCCCGGCTGATCCCGACCTGTGCCGCGATGGCCGATGCGCCCAGGCCCTCGGCCCTCAACGCCGCCACGCGCTTGATCTGGCGGCGCGCGGTCGGCGCGCGGCCCCGGTACTTGCCCTCGGCCCGTGCCCGCGCCACGCCCACCCGCTGGCGCTCCAGCATGATCGCCCGCTCAAACTCGGCCACCGCCGCGAACATCGTCAGCAGCATACGCCCGGTCGGCGATTTGGTGTCCACCTCGCTGCCGCCAAAGTCCAGAATGCGCAGAGCCACCCGCTTGCGCTCCAGCATCGCCACGATGCCCAGCAGGTCGGCGGTGGACCGGGCAAGGCGATCAAGCCGCGTCACCACCAGCGTGTCACCCTCGCGCACCCAGTCCAGCGCCGCGTCAAGCTGGTCGCGCTGCGCCACCGACGATGCCTGTTCCGCAAACAGCTTGCTGCAACCCGTTGCACCAAGCGCGATCTCCTGCGCTTCCAGCCCCGCCACCTGTTCCACCGTGCTCGTGCGCGCGTATCCGATCAGCATCGTTCAACCCCGTTCTACACAGGGGAACAATACCAGAGGATAGTTAGTAAGTCACGGAGAAACAACGATTATTATCGCAAAGACCGGCCCGCGATGGGCCAGCGCAAGCGCCCGCCATCGCACTGACATCTGGAACCTGCGAGGCACTGTCTTACTCAGGCCAACACAAGTTCAGCAAGACGCGCAACCTACGCCAGCATCAGT
>JAYTHT010000325.1:0-1214 GCA_043732365.1 Novosphingobium sp.
GTGATTGCGAAGGTGATCGTCGGTGTTGGAAATCAGGATGCTGAACACGATGCGCCGCCAGAGCTGCGCGCAGTCCTGCTTGGGCTGCGAACCGAACTGTCGCAGCGCATCGACGATCTCCAGATAGCTGTGATCCTCATCGTCCGCTGCACCAAGCGTCGACATCGCCGACAGGAACGGGATACGACTGTCGCCATCGCGGTCGAACCGGCGCAACAACAACGCAGCGCGGTCGGCCACGTGCTCTAACCGCCATATCGGCGCCTCGATGCCTGCACGGCAGGCAACGTCGAGCGCGAACGCTTCCCATTGCATGACAGGGTAGGGGTCATCCTCTTGCGGAAATTTGGCGATCGAAAGCTGCCCTTCAAGGTCAAGCACAGACGCTTTGGCACGCGCGCCGCCAAGTGATGACCCCGGCGCAAGGATAACGCGTAGATCGCAATCGTCATCAACGTGGGCTGCAATACGCATCGCCGCGTTCAACAGTTTACCCAGGCGAATGAGCGGCGGCGCGTTCGCGCTGTCACCGCTCGCCAGAAGCGGGCCATCGGGCGTTTCTTTGAAGCGTAACGCGCCTTGACGCGCGATGTCGCCGACACCCAACAGGTGATCCACTTCATCAAGGCTGCGCGGGGCGCGACGCTCTTCCTGCGCGCGCTGGCGTTCATTGCGCTGGGTGAGATTGCGGCCCCAGCGATCGGGAGCGGAATCGCCGAACGCACCGAACAAGGCGCGGCCTTGTTGCGTATGCTGTAGCCCGCCGCCGAGCATCAAGGCGGGTTCCAGCGCAAAGCGCGCTGGATTTGTCAGCCAGTCGGCGTCGTATTCAAAGCTGGCGCTCTCGCGGTCCCGTGCGCGGCGCGCCCATAGCCGCCCCACGAAATGCGCGAGGCCCGCGAGATCGACATAAACAAGAAGTTGGCGGTCGGTCATGGCTGCCCCGCGCTGCGACGTTTCGTGGCGCGCACTCGCCGGGGCAGGCGGTCTCCCTCAAGCTGCAACCCCACGGTTTCGGAGCCAACGTCGGCTAGGTCGGGAGTGGGTAATTCCTAACCGTTGGCATGGGACCGCTTTGCTGGTCGATCCACCTTGGCCGCGCCCATTCGTGGTCGAATCAAGACTTAAACATTGCGGGACCCGGCCCTCAGCCGGAGGATCGAAAGCCAGATCGACTTTTGCTTTGATCGACGCATCGGGAACAAAAACCGTTT
>JAYTHT010000326.1:0-1213 GCA_043732365.1 Novosphingobium sp.
ATGGGACAAGCTGATTCGTAAATTTTATGCCGCACTTTACGCGCTGGTTTTGCTGACACCCATTTCGGCGTTTGCACATGGCGCTGAGCGCATGACGCCTGAACGCGTCGTGCTGATCTATCGCCACGGCGTACGCGCACCGCTGGCTGATGAAAATGGTCTGGCCGCACTGGCCCCGGCGCAAATGCCGCCGTGGACCACTGCTGAAAGCCTGCTGACTCCGCATGGTGCAAAGGCGCTGACTGTGTTGGCCCGCTATCAGCGGAAAGCATGGCGCAATGCCGGACTGCTACCTAAAGGCCGCTGCCCGGGCTCCGCCGATCTGGCGATCTGGACCAACACCGCCGCGCGCACGATTGCCAGCGGACATGCGCTTGCCGCAGGATTGGCACCGGGCTGTGACGTGCCGGTCGGCCATTTGCCAGTGGGGCAAACCGATCCGATTTTTGAACAGATGCAGGTTGCAGGCGGCGATTTTGACGCTCCACGCGCCGCCGCCGATGCCATGGCTTATACTGGCGGCATGGCGGTGCTGACCAGCCATTTGCATGCGCCATTGATAGTCATGGCGCAAATCCTGGGTACCGACCTGCCCACTGCGCCCGGCTCGATTACCGCCAGTGCGGACGGTCACGGGCTGGACGCCAATGGCCCGATCATCGACGCATCGGGCACGGCGCAAGTGTTCCTGTTGCAATATATGGAGGGCATGCCGCTGGCGCAGGTCGGCTGGGGCCGTGCCAATGCCGCCGCGATTGCTGCGATCAGCCCGTTGCATGCCGCGCTGTTCGACATACTCGACCGATCGCCGTATCTGGCCTCGCGCAATGCCGGGGTGCTGGCGCAGCGGATGATGGCGGCACTGTTCGATGCCGATCAGCCACGTGTGACTGTGCTGGTGGGGCATGACAACAACATCGCCGCACTGGCTGCTTTGCTTGCCACGTCGTTCACCGTGCCGGGTCTGGGCCGCAATGACCCGCCGCCAGGCGGCGCACTGGGTCTGGCACTGGTGCGTGCGGCCAATGGCCAACGCCAGGTGCGCGCATTTTATATCGCTGCCACGCCCGATCAGGTCCGTGCGCTGACGCCCCTTGACGCGCACCACCGGCCCGCCGAATTGGCACTGCATATCGGATTTTGCGGCGCGACCTGCCCGGCCGCGACTTTTCACCACCGCTTGCTTTCCAAACTCACAGATAAGAACCTCGCG
>JAYTHT010000327.1:0-1212 GCA_043732365.1 Novosphingobium sp.
GGAACTAAAGTCGGCCTGCGGCTCTATCGCGTCGGGCACGACGATCCGATCGAAGTGACCCTCACGCGCCAGATCATCGAATTGCAGCCGGTCGATGGCAAAGTCGTCAACGGCGTCGGCGTGATTTCGGTGTCGAGTTTCAGCGCCAACGTCGCAGCGCAAGTCAACGATGCCTGGGCCAAAGTGCGCGCGCAGACCGGCGGGCACCCGGCTGGCCTGATTCTTGATTTGCGCGGCGATCCGGGCGGGTTACTCGACGAAGCGGTGGCGCTGTCCGACTTGTTCCTGGAAAAGGGGGCGATCGTATCGCAGCGGGGGCGCTATCCCCGCGACAACGAAGTGTACAACGCGACGCCAGGCGATATCGCGCGCGGATTGCCGATCATCGTGCTGGTTGATGAAGGGACTGCCTCGGCCTCTGAAATCGTGGCCGGCGCGTTGCAGGATCAGCATCGCGCGCTGATCATGGGGCAGCGCAGCTTTGGCAAAGGCAGCGTCCAGACGCTGATCCCGCTGAGCAAGGATACCGCCCTGAAACTGACCACCGCACGCTATTACACGCCATCGGGCCGGTCGGTGCAGGAAGGCGGGATCAGCCCGGATATCGCCGTGCCGCAGATTTCGGACGCCGATTTACGCAAGCGTGCCGCGAGGTCATATCGTGAAAGCGATTTGCGCGGGCACTTGGTCAACGAGATCAAGGACGACAAGGAGCTTGAGAAAGACACGACTGTCGATCCGCGTTTCAAGATGACGCCCGAAGAGCTTAAGGCCAAGGGCATCGACGATTTCCAGCTGTGGTACGCGGAACAGACGATTGGTCGCACCACGCCATCGGCTTTGGCAATGCGGAAGCGCTAAGATGATGCGGATACCAATGGTCGCGCGGCTGCTGGCCGTGATGGTGCCCGCTGGTGCCGTGACGGCCGCGCTGATCGCTCAATACGGCTTTGCCTTGGCGCCGTGCGAAATGTGCTGGTGGCAACGTTACGCGCATATCGCGGCGCTGTTCGTGGCGATTCTGTCCTGGCTGGTGCGCGACGTGCGGATATCGACGCTGTTGTTCTGGCTGGCTGTGCTGGGCATCGCGATCAGTGGGTTGATCGGCGGGTATCATGCGGGCGTTGAATACCATTGGTGGCGGGGTATCACGACCTGTTCGGCCACGCGGCTGGCGGGCGTTAATGCGCTTGAGGCAATTCTCGGCGCACC
>JAYTHT010000328.1:0-1211 GCA_043732365.1 Novosphingobium sp.
TGGCAGCAACGGTGTCGCATAACAGCGAAGCGCCGGTCGATTTTTCGGCCGATCACATTGAATTGCAGGACAAGCAGAAGCGTGTCCTGTTGAGCGGCAACGTCGATATTGTGCAGGCTGAATTGCGGATGACCGCCGATCGCACGCTGATGGCCTATACCGATGTCAGCAAAGTGACGCTGCAACGCGTGGATGCCACCGGCCATGTCGTTGTCACGCGCAATCTGGAACGCGCCACCGGCGACGTGGCGGTCTATGACCTCAATCGCAAGCTGATTACGATGGTCGGCCATGTCGTGCTGCACCGCGCTAATGGCGACAATCTGAATGGCGGGCGGCTGGTCACCGATCTGAACACCGGCATTTCAAATATTGATGGCCACACGGCGTCATCGGGCCCGACGAACAATGGCCTGGGTCAAAGCAATGGCAGTGGGCGCGTCAGCGGGACATTCAATGTTCCGAAGAAAGACGACAAAGCGCCGAAACCGTAAGGTCTTTTGCCAAATTCGCGAAAGAACGAATTTAGCGAGCCGATAGCACCTTCCCTATTCCTCGGTGCGGATCAGGACCGTTTCGCCGATCAGCAGGAACAACAGGAACGGCGACCATGCGGCCAGCAGCGGCGTGTATCCGCCAAAATTGCCCATCGCGAGCGCGGCGTTGTCGATGACGAAATAGGCAAAGCCCAGCGCCATGCCGATCACCGCGCGCACAAACAATTTCCCTGACCGCGCCAGGCCAAATGCCGCGACCGCGCCGAGCAGCGGCATCAGCAGCGCCGACAGCGGCCCCGAAATCTTGTGCCACCATTTGCCGTCGAGTTCGCTGGTGCGATACCCGGCGGCACGGATCGCGGCGATCGATTCTGACAGGCGCGGCAGCGATTCGCCGTCTGCATCGGTTTTGCGCACGACCACCTGCGCCGGATCGACCCCGGTTGCATAGACCCGCCCATTGCCAAGCCGCGCCTGTTGCGTGCTTTGTACATCAAAATCGGTACCCTGGACAAAGCGCCAGCCCGGGTGGGCGTATTGGGCGTGCGGCGCGTGGACGATTTCGACGACCATGCCGGTCGGATCGCGCCGATACCAGCTGACATCACCCATTTGGGTCGCTGGCCCGCGCCCGGTGACAGTGCGCGCAAACAGGATATTGGGCCCGTCCTGCATCCACACATTGGTCTTGATTTCAGTATCGGGCGGCACCGC
>JAYTHT010000329.1:0-4344 GCA_043732365.1 Novosphingobium sp.
GAATACCAAAAACGACTTTCGGGGTCGCCAGTCGTTGTCGACTGGCGACCGTTGCATTTTGGCCTCGCAATTTGGCCGATTGTTGGCTGCGAACGAAGCTGTTCGTAGACCGTGAATTGCAACTTGTCGGATCGGGCTTTATGGCGGCATAAAGGCTGGATTAGTCACGTTTGATACGATCAGGTGGTGCCTATCAGGCTACGGTTGGTTTGATTCGGGCGTTTGGGCCGCATTTTGCTGCGGCGATTGTGCCACGGCGATTGGGCGCTACACGCTACTGGGGTGGGTTGGTGGAAACGATGACAAGCAAAGCCGGCAATCTACGGTCTGCAGCGCTTGCTGATCCTAACGGCGCTGGCGATGTGGATCAGGCGTGGCAGGATCGGGCGGGGCAGAATCAAATGCCGGAATCGGCAGATCACCTGGCTGATTTGCCGCCGCCATCGCGATCACGTCGCCTGGTGCTGATCGTCCTTGTCGCAGCTTTGGCACTGGGTGGCGGTTGGTATGGGATCGAACGGCTGCTGACGCCGGCGGTTACGGTCAACCCGGATGCCAACGCGCAAACGGTGACCGTGATTGTGCCGGGCCGCGTCATGGTTCAAGGTTCCATCACGGCCAGCGGCGTACTGGCAGCGCGGCGCGATTTGCCGGTAGGGATCGCCGGTGAAGGCGGCCGCGTCGTGCAGGTCATGGTCGATGCCGGCAGCTGGGTCGGCAAAGGGCAGGTTCTGGCGGTGGTTGACCGTTCGGTTCAATCCGAACAGATCGCGGGTCAGGCCGCCAACATCCAGGTCGAAGACGCCAATGCGCGGCTGGCCCAGAGCAAGCTTGATCGATCGATGAAACTGGTCGCAAACGGGTTTATCTCCAATGCCGATATCGAACAGCTGGTCGCCACGCGCGATGCGGCCAATGCGCAAGTGCGCGTGGCCCGCGCCACGCTGGGCCAATTGCGCGCCAGCGCGGCGCGGCTGAATGTGGTGGCCCCCGAATCCGGGCTGGTGCTGACGCGCCAGGTCGAACCGGGCCAGATCGTCAGTTCGGGCAGCGGCACGTTGTTCCGCATCGCAAAGGACGGCGAACTGGAAATGCAGGCGCGGCTGTCGGAAAGCAATCTGGCACGCATGGCGGTGGGTGATGCCGCCGATATCGTGCCAGTGGGCACTGCGCAGCATTTTACCGGGCATGTCTGGCAATTGGCGCCGACGATCGATGCCATGTCGCGCCAGGGGATTGCCCGGATCGCACTACCCTATGACAAGGCCTTGCGCCCCGGCGGCTTTGCCACCGCCACTTTGCGCTCGGGCACGACGACCACGCCGTTGTTGCCCGAATCGGCAATTCTGTCCGATGCCAATGGTGCATTTGTCTATATCGTGGGCGCGGGCGAAAAAGTCGAACGCCGCGCAGTCGAAACCGGCGAGGTCACGCCCACTGGCCTTACCGTGACCAAAGGGCTGTCCGGCAATGAACGGATCGTGCTGCGCGCCGGCGGGTTCCTGAACGCCGGCGACAAAGTGCGCGCGGTCATGAATACGCCAGCGGCGCAGACCGGTTCTGGTCAAACTACAACCGCGCCGGCGCGCTGATCGGGCGAAGAGGACGGGCGCATGAATTTCCGCAATTTATCAGCCTGGTCGATCCGTAACCCGGTGGTACCGATCGTCCTGTTCCTGGGCCTGACGATCATTGGTGTGGTTTCGTTCTGGGGCATGAAAGTCCAGAACCAGCCTGACATCGAATTCCCGTTGGTCATTGTTTCGATTTCGCAGCCGGGCGCCGCCCCGACCGAAATGGAAAACCAGATCACGCAAAAGATCGAATCGAGCGTTCGCACCATCGCCGGCGTCGATACGATCACTTCCACCACCGAGGAAGGTGCGGCCACCACCCGGGTCCAGTTCAAAATCGGTCAGGACATCAACGCCGCGGTCAACGAAGTGAAAAACGCGGTCGATCGCGTGCGCGGAGAATTGCCCGAGGGCATTCTGGAACCGCAAGTATTCAAAGCCGAAACCTCATCGCAACCGATCGCCTATTTCGCGGTGTCGGCTGACGATATGACGCTGGAACAGTTGTCATGGTTCATCGATGATGCGGTGGCCAAGCGTCTGTTGACGATCCCCGGCATGGCCGAAGTCAAGCGGTCGGGCGGGGTCGATCGCGAAATTACTGTCACGCTCGATCCGGCGCGGATGATGGCGCAAGGCGTAACCGCAACACAGATCAACATCGCATTGCGCGCGATGAATATCAATGCGGCGGGCGGCCGCGCCGAAGTCGCCGGGTCACGCCAGGCTGTGCGCGTGCTGGGCAATGCCCACAGCGCATTTGATCTGTCGCAGATCGATGTCGGGCTGGCCGCAGGGCATACCGTGCGTCTGGCCGATGTTGCCGAGGTGCGCGATGGCTATAGCGAAATCACGTCAATCGCCAAATTCAAGGGCAAACCCGTTGTGACGTTCAGTATCGCCCGTTCGCGCGGCGAATCCGATGTCTCGGTATTTGACGCGACGATGGTCGAACTGAAAAAGATCCAGCAGGAACAGGGCGACCGCGTCCATTTCGAAACGCTGTTCGATTCGGTCGCTTATACGCGCGACCAGTACCATTCATCGATGTCGGCCATGGTCGAGGGCGCGGTGCTGGCAGTCATTGTCGTCTTCTTTTTCCTGCGCGAGTGGCGTTCCACGATCGTATCGGCGCTGGCCATCCCGCTGTCTTCGATACCGACATTCTGGGTTATGCGGCTGATGGGCTTTACGCTCAACACGATGTCGCTGCTGGCCCTGGGCCTGGTCGCGGGCGTGCTGGTCGATGATGCGATCGTGGAGATTGAAAATATCGTGCGGCATATCCGCATGGGCAAAACTCCGTTTCAGGCGTCGATCGATGCCGCCGACGAGATCGGGCTGGCGGTCGTCGCCACGACCTTTTCGATTGTCGCGGTGTTCCTGCCGGTTGCGCTGATGCCAGGGGTTTCGGGGCAGTTTTTCAAGAATTTCGGCATGACCGTGGTGATCGCGGTGTTATTTTCGCTGCTCGTCGCGCGCATGATCACACCGATGGTCGCGGCTTATTTCATGACCTCGCATGGTGAAGAGGACCATGGCGACGGGGTGTGGATGGAACGCTATATGGGTGTGCTGCACTGGTCGCTGGATACCGGCAAGGCAGCGGCGCGCCGGGTCGGACTGAGGGCGCGGCGCAGTGCGTGGTGGTATTGGGCGGTGCCGATCGCGATCGCCGCGCTAGCGCTCGGCGTGTTTGCGGTGGTGTGCGGCGCGATTTATACCCCGCTATCGGTGATGACGCTGCCGGGCGCGGTGCCGCTGATTGCGGGCATGGCGGGCGGCACGCTGGCAGCTGGTTTGACGATCGCTGCGGGCGGCGCGCTGGCGCGGATCGGCGGCGGGCCGCTGGCGGCCTGGTTCGATTGGATCATGCTGCGCGTGCGGGCGCGGATGGTCGACCACCGGCTGTGGATGATGGGCATCGGTTTTGGCGCGCTGGTGCTGACCGTCGTATTGATGGCCGCGCTGCCGACACAATTCTTTCCCGATACCGATGTCAATGAAAGCGAAATCGACATTGAAATGGTCCCCGGCACGACCATCGCGCAGACCGAGGCCAAAGTCGATCAGGTGCTCGGCCTGATCGAGCATCAGCAGGAAGTTTCGGTCGCGCTGGAATCGATCAAGGAAGCCAGTGGCCAGATCTATATCCAGTTGCGGCACGATCGCCACCGCACGTCGGTGCGGTTTGAACGCGATCTGACGCCAGCGCTGCAAAATATCTCCGATGCGCGCGTCAGCTTTGCCAGCCAGAACGGCGCCGGGCCGGGTAGCGGTTCGGGTCGTGCGATCAGTGTGATGTTGTCGGGGTCTGATCCGGACTTGATCCAGCGCACCGCACAGACTCTGGTCAACCAGATGAGCACGCTCAAACATGTCGTGGGCCCGCGGGTCAGCGCCGATTTGCGCCGTCCGGAAATCGAAATTACCCCACATTTCGATCTCGCCGCATCGATGGGCGTGACGACCCAGACTTTGAGCCAGGTCATCCGCATCGCAACCCAGGGCGAAATCAACCAGAACAGTGCAAAGTTTTCGCTGTCGGACCGACAGATCCCGATCCGGGTCAAACTGCCGATCGAATCGCGGCGCGACATGACCACGCTGGAAAACCTGCCGGTGCCGACCATCACCGGGGATTCGGTGCCGTTGTCGCGAGTCGCAACGATCGGTTTTGGGTCGGGCCCGACCTCGATCCAGCGCTATAACCAAAGCCGGCGCGTCTTCATCGGTGCCGATCTGCCGCCTGAAGTGTCCAAAGGCACCG
>JAYTHT010000330.1:0-4344 GCA_043732365.1 Novosphingobium sp.
ATCGGGCCTTGTTCGACCGCCCACGCCCCGGCAGCGCCGACGATCATCCGCGATTCCACATCGGGCTCGCACGCCAGCCCGGCCAGTTCATCGGGGGTCAGCGGATTGTGCCAATCGGTCCAGCCCTGGCGGATCAACATCGGTTTTTGCTGCCACGTGTCGCGCAGGAACGCCACATGGTCAAAATTGTTCAAAGCCATCACAAGTCTTTACGGTCCAATTCGAGCAATGCGCGCGGCAGGCGCAACGTCTGCGCCACCAGCCGGGTTTCCAGCAGCAGATAGACCAGCGCGACCATCAACAGGCTGATCGCGGTAAAAAACGTGACCTGGACCGCGATCCGCAATTCCTGGCCGAGCAATTCGCCCAGAAACAGCGTGCCCACGGTCACCCCGATACCAATCCCGCTCAGCACCAGCACCAGCAACGCATGGCCGATCAGCTGGATGCGCCGGTCGACATACCGCATTTCGACGACCACCGCGTCGTGTTCGGCGCCGGTGGTCTTGCCATGCAACGCCTGCAACGCGCGCGACCGGTCCACGATCCGCCCCAGCCGCGTGGTCAGGATATTCATGATATTGCCGATCGCGACCAGCACAAACACCGGCGCGAGCGACAACTGGATGGTCTGGGCAATCATGCCATGACAATGGCAGCCCGGCGCGCGTAATACTAGAAGAACCGCTGCTGCCATCCATATATCGCATCGATCGGATCACCATTCTGATCGACCGCCGGAGTAAACCGAAACCGTTCGCTCGCCAACTTGCAGGTCACCGCATCGGCATCGGGATCTCCGCCCGGCTGGTACACCTGGCAATCACTGACCCGCCCATCGGCGCCAACGGTCAACATGATGATCACCGCGGTGCCCAGCCGTTTGGCGCGGCCCGCTTTGGCATAATCCGCCTCGGCCAGATCGCCGGCGATCTTGACCGGCTTGGTCGTGGCATAACGCCCGCCCGATCCATTGCCCGCACCGCCGCTTCCCGCGCCCACGCCAATGCTTGACCCGCCCATACCTTCACCGCCCGCGCTTGCGCCCGAGCGGGTTTGGCTGCCCGATCCGGCAACCGGCGCGGCGGGTGGTGCCGGGATCGGCAGACGCGGCGGTGGCGACACGATCTGGTCTGCGTTGGCGCGCTTGCCCGCCGCGCCGCTGGCCCCGTCGTGCGCACGACGGGGGGCGCTATGGCTGGGTGGCGGCGGCGTGACGGGCGGCGACATCGCGACCAGCACCGGCCCGACTTGATCGGCCAGCGCGCGAACGCCGCCAAATGCACGCACCAGCGCGATGCCAAGCAGGGCATGGATCGCCACAATCGCCATCAACACGCCAATCCGCGCGCGCGGCGACAAGGCAGGAGTGTCAGCAAACCCGGACATCGGCCGACCGCTATCAGATTTCGAGCAGGCTGTCCTCGCGCGCCAGACTGTAAAGCGTAAGGCCATGCGCGTGCGCCTGATCGACTGCCATGGTCGACGCGGCCGAAATTGTTGCCAGCACCGGGATATTGGCAATGACCGCCTTTTGCACCAGTTCAAAGCTGCACCGCGCGGTCAGCACGACAAAACCGGTCGCGGGGTTGCGCCCGGCATGTGCCAGCGCGCCGATCAATTTATCAAACGCGTTATGCCGCCCGACATCTTCGCGCACCATCACGATCGTGCCGTCCGGATCGCAGAACGCAGCGGCGTGTGCCGCACGGGTGGCGCGGCCCAGCACCTGATGATCGCCCAATGCCGCCACCGCGCGGAATATCGCAGCCTTTTCGACTTTCAAATGCGTCGTCACCGGGGCCAATGGGCGCAGTACTTGTTCCAGGCTTTCGATCCCGCACAGCCCGCAACTGCCCTCGGCCAGCCGTAGCCGCGCACGATCAAGCAGCGGTCCCGCCGATGGTGCATCGATCAATACGCGCAGCATCCAACCGCCCTGTGGCACTTCAAACGCATCTGCCGACTGATAATCGGCGGCTTGTGCGATCAGTTGTTCCGACAGGCAGAACCCCAGTGCATAGTCGTCCAGATCGGCAGGCGTGGCCATCATCACCGCATAGCCGATGCCGTTGATTTCGATCGCAACCGGTGCTTCATCGACCAGTGGCCGGATCAACCCACGCGGCGGCGATCCATCGGCAAAATGTTCGGTGACGGTCGCGGCGCGCGCGCCGTCAACCGCCATCGGCGCCGTGGTCCTTGGGATCTGTCGCGGCATTGCAATGCGGCGAACGGATCCCCCTGGCCAAACGTTCGAACGCAGCCACACCGACCGGACCAAGCTCATGAGTCCCGTGGTCCAGCAACTGGTCCTGCATGCGTATGGTCCAGAACGCGTGGATATGGTCCGCCAGTGACGACACCGGGTCTTTGTCGTGCATCAGGTTCAGCTCGATCTGGTTGACCATCCGGACCAGCTTTGCCGTGGTGTCGACATGGTGGACTTCGCTCATTCCGCCGCCTCTGCCGAAATGCGCCGCGACAGCCCGGCATGGGCGTCATAGTCTTCCTGCCACTGGCTCGGCCCGTTTGATGGGGTGATCTGCACGGCGGTCACTTTGTATTCGGGGCAATTGGTGGCCCAGTCCGAATTGTCGGTCGTGATCACATTGGCCTGAGTCGTGGGGTGGTGAAACGTCGTATAAACCACGCCAGGCGCAACGCGGTCGGTCACTGTCGCACGCAACGTGGTTTCGCCCGCACGGCTGGCCAGCCGGACCCAGTCGCCGCTCCTGACACCGCGATTTTCTGCGTCGGAGGGGTGGATTTCCAGCAAGTCTTCCTCATGCCAGATCGAGTTTTCAGTCCGGCGGGTCTGCGCGCCGACATTGTATTGCGACAGGATGCGGCCCGTCGTCAGCAGCAACGGATAACGCGGACCGGTGCGTTCATCGGTCGGGACATATTCGGTGACGATGAATTTGCCTTTGCCGCGCACAAACCCATCAACATGCATGATCGGCGCACCATCAGGAAATTCCGCGTTGACCGGCCATTGCAATGACCCTTCCTGATCCAGCCGCGCAAAACTGACGCCGGCAAATGTTGGCGTCAGGCGCGCGATTTCGTCCATGATCTCGCTGGCATGGGTGTAATTCCAGTCGAGCCCCATTGCCCGCGCCAGTTCCTGCGTAACCTGCCAGTCTTCATAGCCGTTCAGCGGCTCCATCACTTTGCGCACCGGCTGAATGCGGCGTTCGGCGTTGGTGAAAGTCCCGCTCTTTTCCAGAAAGGTCGATCCGGGCAGGAAGATATGCGCGTAGTTGGCTGTCTCGTTCAGGAAAATATCCTGCACGATCACGCATTCCATTGCCTCCAACCCGGCCACGACATGCTTGGTATCGGGGTCGGACTGGACGATATCTTCACCCTGAATATACAGACCCTTGAACAGCCCGTCGGTCGCGGCGTCGAGCATGTTGGGAATACGCAGGCCCGGTTCGGGATCGATCGGCACGCCCCATTCCGCCTCGAACAGCGCGCGCGCCTCGGGGTCGGACACATGGCGATAGCCGGACAATTCATGCGGGAACGATCCCATATCGCACGCACCCTGCACATTGTTCTGCCCGCGCAATGGATTCACACCCACGCCGCGCCGACCAATATTGCCCGTCGCCATCGCCAGATTGGCAATCGCCATCACGGTCGATGACCCCTGGCTGTGCTCGGTCACACCCAGCCCATAATAAATCGCGCCATTGCCGCCCGTGGCAAACAGTCGCGCCGCCCCGCGCAACAATTCGGCATCGACGCCGGTCACCGGGGCGAGGAATTCGGGGCTGTGGCGCGTGTCGGACACAAAGTCCGCCCAGTCGCGGTATTCATCGATATCGCACCGTTCGCGCACGAATGCTTCGTCGGCCAGGCCTTCGGTAACGATCACATGCGCGATCGATGTCAACACCGCGACATTGGTGCCAGGCCGCAGCGGCAAGTGATAATCGGCGATCACGTGCGGCGAGCGCACCAGATCGATCCGGCGCGGGTCGATCACGATCAGTTTGGCACCCTGACGCAGACGCTTTTTCATCCGGCTGGCAAACACCGGATGCCCGTCGGTGGGGTTGGCGCCGATCACCAGCATTACGTCGCTGTCTTCGACGCTGTCGAAATCCTGCGTTCCAGCCGAAGTGCCAAAGGTATTTTTCAGGCCATAGCCGGTTGGCGAATGGCACACGCGCGCGCACGTATCGACATTGTTGGTGCCAAAACCGGCGCGCACCAGTTTCTGGACGAGGAAACCCTCCTCATTGGTGCAGCGGCTCGACACGATCCCGCCCAGCGCATTGTTGCCGTATTTGGCGCCGATTCGCTGGAATTCGCTGGCGGCATAGCCGA